>CBFGWJ010000001.1:0-26219 GCA_965652335.1 uncultured Gammaproteobacteria bacterium
CCCACCTGGTACACGCGGTTTTCATAACTGTTGAGCGCCAGCAATCGGCCGTCGGTCAAAAGCCCGACGGATTCGATGGCCTGCAGCACGGTGTCCGGGTCCAGCCGGTAGTAGGGCGTGAGCGCACTGGTGGGATGGTGTTCGTGGTGGTTGTGGTTCGGGTCCATCGGCGCATCATACCCGCGTTGCCAGGCCGAAAACCTGCAAACGTGAATCCGGCCTGCCAGCAGGACGGGATTCCAGTAGAATGCCCAGTTGAAAAACTGGCAGGCCCAACCCCACCAGAACCGGCATATCCCAGGGCCCGGGTTCAAGCCGGCTCACTCACGGCTGACTGAGGCCCGCACCCCTTGCGGTCGGGCAGAAGGACTTATGGCAAACGGTACCAAAAACCTCGCTTTATTCTGTGATTTTGAAAACATCGCCCTGGGCGTACGCGACGCCAAATTCGCCCGCTTTGAAATTGAAGAAGTGCTCGAACGCCTGCTGGTCAAAGGCAATATCGTCGTCAAGAAGGCGTATTGCGACTGGGAGCGGTACAAGGACTTCAAAGCCGACATGCACGAAGCCTCGTTTGAGTTGATCGAGATTCCGCATGTGCGGCAATCGGGCAAAAATTCGGCGGATATCCGCATGGTGGTGGACGCGCTCGACCTCTGCTACACCAAGTCCCACGTGGACAGTTTCGTGATCATTTCCGGCGATTCAGACTTTTCACCGCTGGTTTCCAAGCTGCGCGAGAACAACAAGGAAGTGATTGGCGTGGGCGTGAAAAATTCCTCCTCCGACCTGCTGATCGCCAACTGCGACGAGTTCATTTTTTACGATGACCTGGTGCGCGCCTCCGAAGCGCGGCGCAACCCGCGCAAGAAAAAGGCCGACAGGAAAGAACCGGAAGAGAAATCCGGCGGCAGCGGTTCCACGGCAGATGCCCGCAATGAGCGGGCCGAGAAAGCCTTTGAACTGGTGATGGAAACCATCGACGACCTGTTCAGTGAGCGCGGCGATGAAGACAAGATCTGGGGCTCGATGGTCAAGCAGGCCCTGAAGCGCCGCAAGCCTGGTTTCAATGAGACCTACCACGGCTTCCGTTCCTTCGGCAAGCTGCTGGAAGAAATGCAGAACCGCAAAATGCTCACCATGGAGCACGACCAGAAATCCGGCGGTTACATCATCACCGGCGTCAACTAAAACGATGGAAGCCAGAAAGTGATTCGCCTGAGCGTGTTTTACACTATTCCCCCGGACGCCGATGAAGACCAGTACGTGGCATGGCGGTTGACCGCTCACCAGGACTACATCAAGTCCATGCCTGGCGTCATACGCAGTGATTTCTGCCGTATCACCGACAGCTGGCCGGCCGAAACCGCCCTGAACTACCGGTTCATGTCGACCACCGACTGGCCTGACCGGGAAAGCTATGAACGCGCCTTCCTCAACGACCAGGCCCAGGCGGACTTGCGCGAAAACCTCAGGAAGCTGGGTTCCTACGTCTTTACCGTAAGCGAAGTCCTGTCACATTAGCGAGCGTTGACGCCTGGCACTCACCAATGATCGACCAGGGTCGGCCAGCTTTCCATACCATCACCTTGAGTTTTCCTCGTCCAGAGATATTGAGCCGGGCGTGGTGGCGAAGGGCAATCCGCAGTTGTCCCCTGGCCTGATGTCTTCACCTTCAGTTCTGTTGCGAATGAATTGGCTGTCAGCTGAGTGATGCCATGGCTCTGATTGTGATCGACGTAGTTAACCTGGGAGATGAACACCACATAGTCATTCCCGGGCTTGAGTGTCATGGCCGGCACGGTGGCTGACGTATCATTGAAGTCGACAAAATCCTCGTCGGTACCCGGTGCGCCGCCGGTGTAAACGACATCGCCACGGCAGTCGGAAACCAGCACGAATATGAGGTCATCCCATTCGGTTCCTTCCAGGGTGGCACCGATGCTGAAAGGATCCCAGGACACGACCAGGGGCAAATCGGCATCCAGTTCCATCACGTTATCAACCGGCGCACCGTTCTGATGCAGGCGAATGGTGCTGACCGGAGGAATCTGGGTCTTTCCTTCAGGGCCGCCAATCCGCACCGGGTCGAGCGTGAAATGGCCGTTAGGTCCTTCGATCTCCCAGACATAGGTTTGCGTGGGTGAATGAACGGTTTCAAGGCTTGCCAGGTCATCGAAAGACCGGGTCTTGCGGGTGTAGAAATAGCCATTGGTAAACGCCCGCTTGTCCTTCCCGCCGTAGTCAGCCAGTGAGTCCATAGTGTCGCCGCGATACAGGGTTGCGGAAATGGCATCAAAATCCCGCTCACTGTCAAAAATGATTTCTGCCAGGAAATGGACATCCGTCAGGTGCAACTGCCCTTCCTGGTTTTGTTCGTAGGTCAGGTATTTTTCAACCCAGGTCATGGTCACATCGGGGCTCTGGGTTGTGCCGGCAGTACCATCCTGTGCTTCGGCCTGAAAAGGCACCTGGCAGAGTGACGCCAGCACCAGCAGAGAGGTTGTTCGCAAGTTTCCTGACAGGTTCATGGCGTCTGTTCCTCCAGTGTTTGACGGGTTGCAGGGCAGTTACTGCAGAGCCGGCAGGGTCCAGCCGGCGGTGAGGTCACCCTCATCAAAAACGATCTCCCGGTGGCCGCTCCAGGTGCTGATGATGGCTTCCGGCGTGCCGATTCCCGCCGCACGGGGATCACCACAAGGGCCGAACCAATGGTTCTGCGGCGCTCCGGTGGTACGGGCGCGCATGCCGCAGTAAGTGGTTCCGTTCACGGTGGCGGCCAGGATGCGGTTCTGGAATGCGACGTCGGCGCTGACCACCGCTGCGGTGAGGTGATGCGACATGTCTTCCAGGAGTTGCAGCACCTGCGGTAGATCACGGCCTGAATAACTGGCCACTATTTGAAAGGGGCCAAACAACTCCGTGGTCAGGACATCAAAATAACCACCCTGCAGCTGCGACAAGGGAACACTGACAGCGGTAGGTTCATACGCGGCATAGCACCCGGGTACCGAATGGCCCTGCAGCGGCGAACCTCCAAACAGCAATTTGCTGCCCGGCACCTGCAGGACGGCATCGATGTGGGCCTGCACCTCGCCATTGGTCAGTGACAACAGAGGTCCGTTGCTGAGATCCTCCAGGCCGCGGCGACCCGCCAGGCTTTTCAGGCGCGGCAACAGTGCCGTCTCCCAGTTTTCGTGCACCAGCAGGAGGCTTTGCGCCGAGCACTTCTGCCCAGCTGCGTTGTAGGCGTCCTCATCGCACTGCCAGGCCACATAGTCCAGCCATTTCCCGTCAAAGTCCGGCCCGATGACTTTCCAGTCGAAACCCGCGTCTTCGATGCGCACCCGGCCGTTCACGCTGGCCGATACGGATTCGGCCACCGTGCTGGACCCGGTGAACTGGATCATGCGGATCTGCTCCGACGCGGAATGTATCAGGTTGCCCATGCGCTCGCCGCGGCAGTGGATCAGATCGATGTCACCAGGCGGCAGGCCGCAATGGATCAGAAGCCGCAGGAACTGCTCAAACACGATGCTGACTTTGGAATCCACTTTCACCAGCGGCCGGTTGCCCATGAACAGGGCTCCGAGCGCCTGCAAAGCGGGTATCTCGAGCGGAAAATTGAACGGGGCGATCACCACCACCGGCCCGTAAGGCCAGCGGTAGCCGCGGGATTCCTGTCCGGTCCGGTCTCCCGGGTTGGAAAAGCCCCGGCCGAGGAAACGAACGCCATCGCCACTGAAATTTTCCAGGAAGACTCGGGTGACGATGACTTCATTCACGCATTGCTGGCGGCTCTTGGGCATGACCCGCTGGACCAGACGGACAAAGAACTCTTCAATTGCAGGTTCGGCGAGGCTCGCAGCTGCGCGGGCGCAGACTTTTCCCAACAGGACATAACGTTCCGTATTCTTGAACGGATTGTGCAGGCCGGATTTCGGGCAGCTGATCAGCCCCTGCAGGAAGGGCGCGGCATCGCGCGTATCAGGCACTTCGAGGAAGTGCTCCCCGTTCAGCGGATCGACAATGTCGTCCCGCCAGGTACCGGCGGCGTTCCACTCACCATTCACCAGGTTCAGGCATTGGCCGGGGCTCCGCCCGGTCATGCCGTTCACCGGATCGACGGTGGCAAAAGCAGCGACAGGGTCACTCATCAAAACACGACTCCGAATAAAAGCATGAACGAAGGAACCCGCAAATCACAGGTGAACCGGGCGCGACTGTTGCTGCTGGATGTTCCGCAGGCGATCGCGATTCGATGCTCATACTAATGGCAGCGGAAGCCCTTCGCGATGAGCTTGTCAGCAAGCCGACTTCATTTATTTCTGATCTTAAAAGCCCTGCCGTACCGGTAACATCCATCGCTGATCCCTGACCACCAGGAAATCTGTGATACTGCCGTAACCCACCCCGTCAGGAGCCCAGGCCATGAACCCAAGAATTCTCTGCATCCTGGCACTGGGTATGGTGGCCAATGTGTATATTCCCGCGGCGCCCTCGATACTGGGGGCGCTGGTCGACTACCAGGGCTGGTCCGAAAGCGCGGCGGGGCAACTCATCGCCTTCAATTTCTGGGGTGGCGCTGTTGCTACGGTGCTGGCCGTGTACTTCCTGCACCGCCCGGGCTGGAGCCTGCGGCTCACCATGTTGGCTTGTTTGCTGACGGTTGCACTTACCAGTGCGGGCTCGGTCTGGTTTGCCAGCAGCTTTGAATGGCTTGCTGCCGTCCGCTTCCTCAATGGCATGGGCGCCGGCCTGGGTTTTACCGTGGCTTCGGTTGCCCTGGTTGGCACGCCGCGGGCAGAGCGGTCCTATGCCCTGTTGTACGGGTCGCCGTTCGTGATCAGCGGCGCTGCGCTGGCCGGCCTGCCTCATGTCTACCAGGCGTTCGGCATCGAAGGCGCGTTTTACGGCATGGGTGCGTTGAACCTCCTGGCCTGCGCAGGGCTGCGATATTTTCCGGCAACCGTGAGCGGCAGCGTGGAGGGGGAAAAGGCCGACCAGCCGCTGGTGCTGCAATCGCTTTACCTGCTTCCCGGCCTGGTGTTGGCAGCGTTGTTCCTGCACTACGTATTCAACTCGGGAATCTGGACCTACTTTGAAAGGCTGGGGGTTGCCTACGGAATGTCGGCGGCGACCGCCGGTACGATACTGGGACCGAGCATGTCCGCATCGATCCTCGGCATGATTGCAGCGGCTGTCCTCGGAGACCGTTTTGGTTACCTGAAGCCCATTTACTTTGGTACAGCGCTCATCACACTGGCAACGCTGTCCCTGTTGTTTTCGCGGTACGAAGCGGTTTTTGGCCTGGGCACGGCGCTTTTCAATGCCAGCATCCCTTTTGTCACGCCTTACTTCATCGTCCTGCTGGCAAAAATCGTTCCTTCCGGCCGCGGTGTATCCTCGGCAAACGTGGCCACGCTGCTGGGCTTTTCGGCTGGCCCTTTCCTGGTTTCATTCCTGCTCAGCGACTCCGACTTCAAGCCCGCCATTTTCCTCACGGCGGCCGGGTTCCTGGTGGTGCTGGGACTGATGACTCTATTCGCCTACAAGCTCAAGGCGGAGACCAGGGGAAATGCCGAGCTGAAGATCCTGTCAGGCAATCCGCGGGGAGGACATGAAGCCAAGAGCCACTGAGGCCTTTGCTCAAACCATTCAGTCGAGCTTGACGATACCATTTCTCACGATTTCCCGGTCATCTACCCGGACGGTCGGGCGAAGCACCTGTACATCCCAGTGGACCGATGATTTCGAGGTGCGGAAATCCGCCCCGACAAACGGTGCCAGCAAGCTGTTGTCGCCAATGCCGAACACCATGCCGCCGCGCACGCGCTCCCATTCCAGGTGCTCGGTCAGGCGGGCATGGCGGCTGAGCCCGATGTTGGCGTGGATGGGACCGTTGCGGCAACCTCCGTCATTGACCTCATCCAGCCAGCCTTCGAGCCGGTGCGCAATATACGGGTCGCCGCTGATGTGGGTGATCTGCCCGGCCTCGACGGTAAGCATCACCGGCTGCCTGGGAATGTGATGCACATTCTCATAGAGGAACAGGCCATCCAGGGCCAGTACGCCATCACCCCTGCCTTGCGGAATCACCACGCCCGGAGTGGCGCCCGGCGTGAACTGGTAGTTGGATACCCAATCATTCGATTCGCGATCCCACAGGAACCCGTCGAAGCTGTCGCCCTTCAGGTCACTGATATCAACCGTGTAGTCCGTTCCTTCTTTTGACGTGACATGCAGGGTTTTGCCCACGGTCATTATGGCTGCCGCCGCCAGCGCCTCCTTGCGGATGGTGAACGGGTCATCCAGCAGCAGGCAGCGGATGAGCGAATCATCCATATGCGGCGCACCGGTGGCATCACCCGGGCCGATGATCCGGGCCCGGCCGCGCTGCACGATTTTGACCATGAAGTCGGCATAACCAATGGCCATATCCACCACCAGGTCTGCATGCTCCGCCGCTGCCAGGATGGCGCTGGAAAAAAGCGGGTCCCAGGTAAAGCCGGGTTGGTAGGCCGGGTGTGGCCCCATCGGTACGCGCATTTCCAGCACTTCGGCATTGAACTGCATGGCAACGCCGGCAAAAGCCGTGGTGATGTGCTGGGGCGTGTGGGAATCGCTGATGATGAGCACGCGCCATCCCGGCTGGAGATTGCATTGCTCGCGGAATATAAAATGAATCGCCTTGAGCAATTCGGGCCTGAGATTGACGCTGACATCAGAATATTCAGCCATGAACGGGATTCCTCGGTTGCAAACACGGCATCAGGGCAGCATGGAACGCAAAAGTGCCTCAGCCCCTGCTTTGCTGGCTATTCAGATTCTCAAATGTAAGCATGGCAAAAAACAGATTTACCACCAGCCGGGCTGTCGCTAGCTTATCAACATCCACAATTTTTGTTGTCCCGGCAAATCATTCGAAAATGCGAACATGACTGGACCCATCAATATGACCAAAAAAACACCCCTGGCCCTGGCTGTTGCCATGGCCCTCCAGCCTGCGCTGGTGAGCGCTGCCGATGAAACCATGCTGGAAGAGATCATCGTGACGGCGTCCCGCCGGTCGCAGTCTGTCCAGGATATTCCCTACAATATTTCCGCGATTTCAGCCGATCAGCTGGCTGCTGCCGGAATCACATCATCCAGCGAGCTGGTACGGCTGGTTCCCGGCCTCAACCTGGTGGATGAAGGCCCCAGGGTTTCCGGCAACCGCAACAACTTCAATATTCGCGGCCTGAACGTCAACGCCAGCAATAACAGCGACGATAATCCGGAGATCAGCCAGGCAACCGTTTCCACTTACCTCGGCGAAGTGCCGATGTACTTTCCATTGAAGCTGGTCGATCTCGAGCGGGTTGAAGTGCTGCGCGGACCCCAGGGAACGCTTTATGGTGCCGGTTCAGTGGGTGGAACCATCCGCTTCATTCCGAAGAAGGCCGAATTCGATCGCCGGACGGTGGAGCTCAATGCCGAGCTGTCCAGTACCGATCACGCCGGTGATCTTTCCTGGGATGCCAATGTGATCGCCAACCTGCCGCTGTCGGAGCGGGCTGCGTTTCGCGGCAGTGTGGGACGCGAGTACCTTTCCGGATTCATCGACGCCATCGGCCTGATCGAGCAGACCGGCACGCCACGGCATCCCGGTGATATCGTGCTGGCGGACCCGGATGACATCCTGGGCAGCGGTACTGTTCCCGCTGCGCCCATCAAGGATTCAAACGAAGCCGAGCGCACCTACGCCCGCGCCAGCTTCCTGTTTGATGTCAACGACGCGGTGGAAATCGGCCTCAACTACAACTACCAGAAAGTGAAAGCGGACAACCGCTACGAAGACAATCCCTTTTTCGGTTCCGGCGCCGAGTACGTGACCTACAAGGCTTTCACCGATCCGCAGGATGCGGAAGTTTCATTGCTGGACCTCGAAGTGGAGGCCGACCTCGGCTTTGCCCGGCTGACATCCTCATCAGCCTACTCAAACATTGATATTTACAGCGTTTCCGACTCCTCCGGCTTTTTGCGCACCAACCTGCCACAGTACTATTTCGGCAATCCGCGGCTTTATGCGCCGTTGCAGCGCGACCAGGATGTGAAAACCTTTACGCAGGAATTGCGCCTCACGTCACAGGATGACGGGCCCATCGAGTGGGTTGCCGGCCTGTTCTACCTGCACAAGGAGCTGGATTTCACCATGCTGCAGATAGCTTCCGGCGCCAGTGATTACACCAATGCCTATTTCGGCACGCCGGAGCCGGTGGATTTCACCGATGTGCTCGCCCGTGGCGGCGCCAACCAGACGTTCACCGACCTTGCGGGCTTCGGTGAACTGACCTGGCATGTCACCGAAAAATGGCAACTCACCGGTGGCCTGAGGGTGTTCAGCCAGGAACTCAGTGGCTCCGCGGGTATTCCCCTTCCGTATGCCTCCCGTACGCTCGAGTATTACTACTACGGCACCGCGACGGATGATTTCCTGCTTGGCGGGATCAACCCCACCAATTACGAGGCCGATGACCACGTCATCAAACTCAATACCTCCTACGATATTTCCGACAATGCCATGCTGTTCGCAACCTACGCCGAAGGCTTCAGGGCGGGCGGCGCGAACCAGTTGCCTGAAACCGACCCCTTCGGCAACGATAACCGGCCGTTCCTGAAGTTCGATCCGGACGTGGTGAAAAACTACGAGGCCGGCATCAAAGGCGTGCTGGATTCACGGTTCAGTTACACACTGACCGGATTCTATGAGGACTGGAAGGATTTCCAGGCTTCACTGGTTTCACCGTTCGGCATCAACTACGTGGACAACGTGCCGGCCGCCGAATCCAAGGGTATCGAGTTCGAATTGCAGGGCCGGGTGACGGACCAGTTCGACTTCAGCCTGGGCTATACCTATGTGGATGCCGAGGTTGCTGAATCATTCCTTTTCGTCGAGGGTGATCCCACCTCGGAAATCCCCAAGGGCAACCGGCTGCCCGGCGGAGCGGAGCACGAATGGTTTGTTGCGGCGAACTACTCGATTCCCCTTAGTGCCTCGGAGCTCATCCTGCATGCGGATTCTTCATATCGCAGCGAAGTTCTGAGCAACTTCAGGGACCTGCCGCAGGTTCCGGCCATGAGCTTCACTGAGTTTGATTCATTCACCTTGTTCAATGCGGCGGTTACCTGGGTAAGGGATGACTACAGCATTTCCCTGTTCGGCAGCAACCTGAGCAATGAGCGCGGCACTTCGTCTGCAAGCACGGCAAGTTTTTACGGCGAGCGTGACCAGGGCTGGGGCGTCATACGTCCTCGCACGTTTGGCGTGCGCCTGAACTGGCGTTTTGAGTGAGTCCGGCCGGGCGCGCGCAGCCGTCAGGCAGCTGCCGCGTGCACCCAGCCGCCAACTGGCCCAATGTGATGCTGGGGTGACCGCCTGGCCAGGGCGCAGCTGTTTCCCATGATTCGCTGATTTACGCGCCGGGCCTCGCGGCACTACTATCTCATCATGGAATCGGAACTTGCACCGCTGTTGAAACGTGTGAGCCACCTGCTGCAGTCGGATCAGCTGGCGCAGGCAGCAACCACGCTGGCGCCGCTGAAGGCCTCCCATGCCAATGTGGGTGATGTCTGGGCGCTGGACGGCGAAATCGCCATCCGCCAGGGGCGGCTGCAGGATGCCTTGCTGGCGGTGGACAAGGCTGCTGAACTGGAAAGCCACCTGCCCGACCGTCACATCCAGCGCGCCCGGTGCCAGGTCCTGGCCGGAAAGATCGATGAAGCCCGCCAATCAGCCTTGCGTTGCCTTGGCTCCGGCATCACCCGGGCTGATCACCTGCTGGTCCTTGGCAGTGTGCTGGTTCGTTGCGGCGAACACGACAAGGCATTGCAGGTTTATCTCAAGGCAGCCGCTGCAGTTCCAGACCATCCGGAAGCCCACCGGGGCCTGGCGTCGGTGTACCGCTTCCTCGGGCGGTTGGAAGAGGCGGAAGCTGCATGCGACCGCACCCTGCAACTGGACCCGAATGACTACGAAATCCTTGGCCTGCGATCCTCGCTGAGAACACAGACAACCAGCCGGAATCATGTCGAGGAGTTGCTGAACTTGCAGGCACAGGGCATACGAAGCTGGCGTGGCCGCGTGCATGTGGCCTATGCCCTGGCCAAGGAATATGAAGACCTGGGTGAGTACGGGCTGTCGTTTGCCGCCCTGCAGCAGGGGGCCACCATCAAGCGGGAACATATCCGCTACAACCATGCTGATGACCTGCAAATATTTGCCAGCCTTAAATCCGCCTACTCAAAGGAAGCATTCCGCAGGATCCGCGGGACAGGGCACTCGAGCAAGGAGCCTGTTTTCGTGCTTGGCATGCCACCGACCGGCTCAACCCTGGTTGAGCGTATCATCACTTCCCACAGCGCAGTCCAGGGGATGGGAGAGCTGAGTACGTTCTCGCTGGAAATGATGGCGCTGGTGCGGCAGCAATCGGGTGGCCAGTCGCTGGACCGCCTGGGCCTGGCTGAACGGACCCTGGCACTGCCGATGAAAGCCCTGGGTGAAAACTATCTTCGTGCGGTAGCCCCGGCCAGGGACGGCAGTCCCAGGTTCGTCGACAAGCTGCCATTGAACTGCCTGAATACCGGCACCATCGCCGCCGCCCTGCCCAACGCAAAAATCGTGCATGTGGTGCGCCACCCGATGGATGCCTGCTACGCGATGTACAAATACCTGTTCAAGAACGGCTATCCCTTTTCCTACACACTGCCGGAACTGGCTGGGTATTACATCGAATACCATCGCCTGATGCAGCACTGGCGGGAAATCCTGCCGCCGGGGCAGATGCATGAGATCAAGTACGAACAGCTGGTGGAAAACCTGGAGACTGAAGCGCGAAAGCTGCTCGCGTTCCTGGAGTTGCCGTGGCAAGAATCCTGCATCCGTTTTCACCAGAACAGCCAGGCTTCCACCACCGGAAGCGCGGCGCAGGTCCGCCGGCCCGTATACTCCTCATCGGTGGGAAAATGGCGATGTTTCGAGCAGCAGCTTCGGCCATTGCAGCAGGCGCTGCAATCAGCGGGAATTGAGGTTTGAGCGGGTCTTCCTGAACGTCTTCAGCTCTCGGACCTGGGCAATGAGAGCCCCTGCTTTGAGGCGACTGCATCCAGCTCCTCCAGAAAGGCGCGCATCAGGCGTGATGCGCGTGCGGACTTCCGCTTGATCAGGCTCATCGGTGTGGAGCGATGCGTTTTTTCTTCCAGGATCGGCCGCATCAATCCATCGCGAACCCAGTTCTGCGCGTAGTGCGTGGGCAAATACCCCACGTATCCACCCGACAGGATGAGGTAGGCAACGCCCTCGATGTAGGGTGAGGAAGCCACGTCGTTGAAGGTGAAGGGTGGTTGCCATTCATGCAGCCCTTCGCCATAACCCCAGCTGACGTAGCGGGTTGATCTCAAGGCATTGGCATCCAGCTCGCTGTCATCCATGCCGAAGAAGGGATGGGAGTTGGCGCAATACAGTACGTGCTCTTCCTCCATCAGCTGCATGTAATCGATGCTTTCTATCCTGTGATGAAACAGGCCGATGGCGAGATGCAGCCGGTCGTCGAGGATCTGTTGCTCCAGTTCCACGGCGCCGCCTACGTAAATACTGATCCTCGCCTCTGTCGCTACCGCCACGAAACGTGAGATGGTGTCCCGGATCAGGGAATTCGAATGGGTGACGCTGTTATCAATCAGGCCCAGTCTCAACTCGCCCGTCAGGCGGCCCTGCGATTCCGCGACATCGGCGCGAAAATCCTCCAGCGCGCCGAACAGCTTTTCGGAGGCCCGCAGAACTGCCTTGCCATGGTTGGTCAGCTTGAATACACCGCGACCGCGCTCGCACAGGCGGCAGTCCAGGCGGGCTTCCAGCGTTGCCATCTGTGTGCTGATCGCGGATTGGCTCATGTTCAGCTGGGCCTGCGCTGCGGAAAAACCGCCGCACTTGGCGATCACATAGAACATGCGCAGCAACTTGATATCCGCGTCCTGGACAGATCCCAACAAACTCACGGTTTCAGCCTGCTCCCCGACACGTGTTTATCAAATCCTGCAGCCACTGCAGTCGCCAATTATACAGAACTGGCCAGCCGCGCCCGACACCACCCCATCGGTGTCGGAATGCCTCGTTCACCGCGGACAGGGCGGCAAGCCAACAGGACAGGCAAGCTGTTCATTCCGGATGAATGTCGGCTTTTGTTAATCAGTATGTTTCTCCGGGCCGAATTCACCGACAATTCAAACCGCTTCCCCACTTCCTGGAACCCACATGAGCATGATTTCACCCGATGTTTCCTCCCGGCTCAAGCCTGACCTGATTGCCGTGGTCAAGCTGATCTATGAACAGAACTGCAATCTGCAGGCCGGCCAGAACGTACTGATCATCAGTGATGCCCGCACTCCGCACTACGTGGTCGCCACCTTCCAGGGTATGGCCCTGGCCATGGGGGCGGAAGCCGTGACCATGGAATGCCGGATTCCCACCGGGGGCGCCACTTACCAACCCGGCTCAAAGTGGCCTGCCATGCTGGCCGCAGCAGCCATGGAGGCCGATCTCATCATCGACATGGCGGTGGGTTACGCCGACTTCATCATCAAGGCCATTCACAATGGCGCCAGGGTGCTGTGCCCGGGCGACGGTATTGGCGGCCCGTTCATGGACGATGTGCTGATCCGCACCATGCTTCACACCGACATCCACGCGATACGCCGGCATGCCAAGCGCATCGCCCGAAGGTTTACCGACGCTTCCGTCTGCACGGTAATGACTGGCGATGATGTGCTGGAGATCGACCTGACTGGCGTGGAGGGCATCGCAGGCTGCGGCTTCCTCTGGGACCCGGATGAACAGGACTGGATGTCCACCTGGGATTTCCTTCCACCCGCCCAACCGGGCATTGCGGTGCCGAAGGGTCGGGGCAATGGCTCCATCTGGGTGGACGGCACCCTGCTTTACCACCCGATCTATCATGAGAAGCCCGATTCGCCGGTGAGACTGACCTTCAAGGATGGACGGCTTGTAGCCATCGGCGGAAACGATGTGCTGGCCCCGCGGTTGGAAGCCTGGCTGGCGAAGCTGGGTGACGAGGGTGCCTACAACGGCCCGGTGCATCTCAACATCGGCAACAATCCGAACGCGATGTTGACCCAGAGCCAGGAATGGGAGCGGGTGTATGGGTCCATTACCTGCGGCATGGGCGATTTCAGTTTCGTGAACGCACTCGACCCCAGCA
Organism: uncultured Gammaproteobacteria bacterium; assembly: GCA_965652335.1. Lineage (GTDB taxonomy): Bacteria > Pseudomonadota > Gammaproteobacteria > Xanthomonadales > SZUA-36 > JAWXBM01. The sequence goes on from CBFGWJ010000001.1 coordinate 13,257, forward strand.
TACCCCTGGAAACGCTGAGCAAGTCAACGGTGCATTGGGACTGGACCGTACTACAACCCAGGATTTTCCTTGATGATGACCTGATCGTCGAACGCGGCAACATTTTATGCGATTGAGCAACTGGCGCGAATCCACGCTCCCGGCCGGCGTCAACTGATTGATTTGTTGGCATAAGCAGGCTGTAAGTGTATGATGCGATTGCTGCATAGCGTGGCGTGTTGTATTGAGTGAGGGCAAAACAACGGTTTGTTCACCGATTCGTTTCCGATCCAATTACCGTTTCGTACTAATCAGCAGGTCACTCGTCTGGGTGAGATCCCGGAGTGTAATTTCAGATCTAAGAAGTGAGTTCCAGAAATGTCAGAACAAGTCATCGGCACTGTTAAGTGGTTCAACGACGAGAAAGGTTATGGTTTCATCGCCCGCGAAGGCGACCGTGACGTATTCGTTCATTACCGCGCAATTGAAATGGAAGGCCGCAAAACCCTCAAAGAAGGGCAGCAGGTCAAATTTACCATTGGTGAAGGGCAGAAAGGCCCACAGGCGGAACACGTAAGTCCCGTCTGAACCTGAGTAAAAGCAGGCAAAAAAGACAGAAAGGTCCCCGGTAAGCCCAAAGCTTCCCGGGGATTTTTATTTGCGCGCTCCGCGTGGCCGGACCGTGGATTTGGTTTCGCCTGAATATTCGGCTGAGTATTCGCCTGAATTTTCGTCTGAATTTTCGCCTGAATAGTCGGGCCGGCATCCGCCGGCACACCTGGTCCTGGCCCTGTGGATGGCCACGTATTCCCTGTGTCACCCTGAAGCAGATTCCCACGGGTTTCGCATTCCCGGCATTTTCAACAGGCAAAAAAAACCCGGCGGGTCGCCGGGTCAGTTTCGAGTGATGATGTCCTGAATCACTGAGACACAGAGTCCATCTATTTTTGGATCCGGCCAAGTTCCCCCCAGGCCTTCTCCTTTCTTGCCTGTCCCCCATGCATTCTTTAGCAACATGAACAAGCTAATAACCTGTACTTTCTCTATCTCTGCCAGAGGCAGTACAACTGATCTTTTGTCAGTTTGCAGGTGGCGAATTTCTGTCCAGTACATGGATGACCGGCTTTTTCTGGCCTTACCTGCATTGTCATCCATGACAAAAAATCTTTTTTGGTCTTCATTCCCCGGATTTCCGATCCAGGTTGGGAAGAGACGGACCCTCGTTTGGGCAAAGAGGGGCGAGGATCCGTCTCGTCCCACTAACTGCTACCAGTCAGTTAGTTCGCAAGTATTAAAGCAAGAAGCGGGCCAAAATTGAGAAATATGGATAACGTATTGTAAATAAAAAGAAAAAAAACTTTTTTCGGCTCCAGATCGCTGGCGTAAGTACGGTTCCGTTGTCGGAGTCTGTCAGCGGCATGACAATATTTGTCACATCAACATCCGGCATCGGGCATCGCTGGCGACCAACTGCCCCCAACCCAGACATGTCGCCAGCAACGCCGCCTTCTGCGCCTGTACAATTCGCACATGACCATCACGGCACCTGCAACCAGGCTCATATTCCTTCTGGGCATCGTTTGCTCGGAAGCGGTACTCGCCCAGGCTTATGTGCTTCCGCCCGGAAACCCCGGCCTGGTGGGCCGTGTCGAGACCATTCGAACCTTCGGGCAGGAAACCCTGGTAGACGTGGCCCGGCAGTACAACATCGGCCACGAGGAAATCCGCCTGGCCAACCCGGCGGTGGAATTCTGGCTGGTGAAAGATGGTACCGAAGTGCTGTTGCCCAGGCGCCACGTCCTGCCATTGGCCAAACGCGAAGGCATCGTACTGAATGTTCCGGAGATGCGGATTTATTATTTTCCCAAGCCGTGCAGCGCCGAAGACAATTGCGAGATGCTCACGTTTCCGGTCAGCATCGGGCGGATGGACTGGCAAACTCCACTGGGTGAGACGCGGGTGACCCGGAAAGTGAAGGATCCTTCATGGATTCCCCCCGAGTCCATCCGGCGGGAGGCCGCGCTGGAGGGCCGCGAGTATCCGGCGGTAGTGCCGCCGGGACCGGACAATCCGATGGGCGCCTATGCCCTTCACCTGGGGCTTCCGGGTTACCGCATTCATGGCACCAACCGTCCGAGCGGAGTAGGAATGCGCGTGACACATGGCTGTGTTCGCATGTATCCCGAAGATATCGAGTTCCTGTTTGGAATGGTTGAGGTCGGTACCCTGGTACAAATCGTCAGCCAGGAAATAAAACTGGGCTGGGATGGTGACATCCTGTTCATGGAAGTACATCCGCCACTGGAAGAAAACTATCGTTCAGTGGAAACCTTGAAGGATGAAGCGCTGCTCGAGTTGCAGAAGGTTGCCCAGGAGCGTCCTTTCACCCTGGTGGGCCGGGAGTTCCAGCATGCGTTTGAGCAGATGAACGGGATACCCGTGCCGGTTGGCCGGGCCATTCGAGGGGAATAGGAAGCAGGGCTGGTCGCAGCCCTGCTTCCCGGAAGGTGTCGGCTAGCCTGTTCCAGGCGTGCGGATCATCCTTTCTGCATGGATTTCTTGAACATGTTGTCAATCTTGGCGTCGGTGGCCTCCGCTGCCGCTTTGGCGTCCATGGCCGCTTTTTCAGCCCGCTCGGCAGCCTGGCGTGCCGCGGTGGCTTCCTGCATGGCGGAGTCAGCCTTGGCACTCGCGGCATTGGCGCTGGCCGTTGCGCTCTGGACTTCAGAACGGAGTTTTTCAACTTCCGCGGTGGTTGCGCATCCGCTCAGCATCAAAACGGCTGAAAAAACGAGCAAGATCAACGATCCGTTACGAACTTGTTTCATGTTTGGCTCCTGATTGGCAAAGGCAACCGGAATGTGCGGTCAATAACCGGGTTGCCATCACTCAGCGTAAATGACCGCATTCTTTCAGGTTACCACGTAAATTCCTCAATGTTGATGCGTCAGGTCAACTATTCGGCGTTAATATTGAGCGTTCAGCGCACCTCTACCCGCGTTCCCGGCTTGATCCAGCGGGCCAGTTCGTCGACCTGCTCATTGGTGAGCGCAATGCATCCCTCCGTCCAATTGAAATCCTCGTGGATCTTCGGGTCGCCGGAGCCGATACCGTGAATCCCGATGTAACCGCCCAAGGGTGTGTCGGCCGGTGGCTCCCGCCCGCGAAGATGGGCCAGGTTGATGGCCTGCCATTGCTCCGACGAGATGGCCCTGGCCTTCAAGGCCGCCGTGGCCTGGTCCATGGTGGGGTAATCAAAGCCGAAGTACAGGTGATAACGGCTGTCGGTGTTGATGCGGCGGATACGATAGCTGCCCAGCGGCGTTGTCTGGTCACCAAGCCGCCTGGCGCGGCTCACGCCGTTGCGGCCGATGGCTATGTCGTCAAATGTGTGGGAAACCGTCTGGCCATCCATGACGTGAAGCGTCAGCGTCGAGGTATCGACGTCCAGCCAGACTTCACCGGCTGATGCGCCGGGCGACAGCAGAAAACAACAGGCCAGCAGCGCAGTCAATCGCCGGAAGCCGGCCCAGCCGAATGTGGCCATGTGATTCACTGTCCGGATGCGGCCGAAGGCGCTTTCCTGCCAATACGTTTCTATGGTTCCTCCCTACTGCGCCAGCGACTTCATGGGCGAAGTCATTGGTAAAGTCATCGGCGCAGTCACCGGCGCGTCGAGTAATTCCAGTACGGCCGGGTCGCGCTGGTAAACATCCGGATAGAACTGGGCCTGGCCGGTTTCATCCAGGGCGGCGGTAAGATAGAGAATCATCACCGGCAGGGGCTTCTCCAGAATCACCCGCCGGGTCTGGCCACGACGAAGTATTTCCTCGAGTTCGGCCACAGTGAAATTCTGCCGCTTCTGCAGCACCAGTTCCACCAGCCGGAACGGATTCTGCACCCGGATGCAGCCTGAACTGAAACTTCGCGCTGATTGCTCGAACAGCGCCTGGTTCGGTGTGTCGTGCATGTAAACCGAATATGGGTTTGGAAAAATGAATTTCACCCGCCCAAGCGCATTGTTGGGGCCGGGTTCCTGCCGCAGGGTGAACGGAAAAGTCCTGCCGGTGTGTTGCCAGTCAACCGTTGAAGGATCGACGCGCTTGCCACGGCGGTCGATGACCGAGATATTCCGCTCCGCCAGGTAACCGGGATTTTTGCGAATGGCTGGAAGTGTGTCTTCGCGCAGAATGGTCGGCGGAATCGTCCAGTCCGGGTTGAACTCCACGTAAGTCATCAGGCTGCGGAAAACGGGCGTGCGGCGATAGGGTGTGCCCACGATCACCTTCGTGGTCCATTCGATCTCCTGGCCTTTCACATAGGCCAGCCGGAACCCGGCGATGTTGACGGCGATGAATTCTTTGTCGGCATTGTGATCCAGCCAGCGCAAGCGCTCGAGCGACAGGCGCAACTGGTTTACCCGGGTTGCCGCGTCCACATTCATTGCCGCCAGGGTTTGCTTGCCCACCAGGCCGTCCGAAACCAGCCCGTGCCGGGACTGGAATCGCATTACCGCATGCTCCAGTTCTTCGGTAAATGAGTCGTGGGTGGAGTCGAGGGAGGATTGCAGTTCACCGGTCACCTGCAGGCGTTTGCGTATCGCAATCACGCGCGGGTCACGATCATTCCTCCGCAGCGTTGGTCCAACCGGAACATGTGGCCAACCGCCATGGGCTGCGAATGCACGGTAAACGTCCAGCTGCCGGCGCAGCACCTCGTAGTAGTGCGCCGTGGGTGCCTGGGCATCGATGAACCCGGCCAGGTCATCCGCCGCAATGGCCTGCCGCAGCAGTTCGTCCGGTGGCAGGTCAGCAGAGTGATCGCGTTCGAAGTTGAATTCCGGGTACAGTTCGCCCGGATGCACCTTGCCTTCCCGGCGGTGGTGAATGTACAGCAGGATGCCGTCACTCAGCAGCACATCCAGCGCCGCCGCTGCAGCCGGATCCGCCGTTCTGCCGAGCAGCCCGGTGATAGCCGGCAGGTGGTAATCCCGAGGCTGCAAACCATATTCGATCGCCCCGCCGAGCGCCGCAACCGCTTGTTTGACCTGGCGGTCTCTGGCCCACAATGGGTGGAACTGATGCTGCTTGTAGATTGCCAGCAGCGCATCCTGCATGTGCAGGGGCTCATGCAGGATGGCCGCGGGTGAGGCGCGCAGTATGTCTTCGAGCTGCTGGCTGGAAGCCGGTTGGAATCCGGCAGCCGCCGGGTCCGGCCCCGGTGACCGTTGCTGGAAATGGACCTGGGCACACCCCGCCAGTGCCGAAGCATTCAGCAGCAACGGGAGCAGAAGTGTTTTTATGCCATGCACAGGCCGGTCATGATTTGCCAGGTGCCAGGATGGGCTACCAGTAACGCGGACGTCCTGTGTCGATGTGCACGAAATCCGACTCGGCGTAGTAACCCACTCCGCCCAGCTTCAGCGAACGGGCGGTGTCTCGCAAAAAAGCCGTATCCAGGCCGCGCAGCCGTACGTCGATGGCGTTGCCGTCGATGTGCTGGCTGGATTGCGCCACGCCGCTGGTGGAGCTTCTCAGCATTTCATTGGTTTGTGGCGAACGGTAGGCGGAAATCACTTCAAACGTATCATCATTGCCGGTCATCCGCTGGATCTGCCACAGGATATCGAACAATGCCGGGTCGATATCCTGTTGCTCCGCAGTCCGCCAGTCGGCGAGAAACGCTTTCAGGTCCGTCAACGCTTCCGCGTCATAGTTGCCGTTCCGGAAATAGCTGGCTTCAATGCTCCGGCCCGTATGTGTGTGGTAGAACTTCAGCGTACGTGTTTCCGGAACATTGCCGAAGCTGCCCGTGGCGACCAGCAGCCCGGCGAACAAGCCGGCGGTCAATGCCAACCTCCGGGTTCCCCGAGACATGGCCAAACGTCCGGACAAAGTCAGATATGCCTCAACCAGTTCCACTGGTCGGCGGTCTGGCCGTTGAAGAGGCCGAAGAACGCGTCCTGGATTTTGCGCGTGATGGGGCCACACCCACCTGCACCGATGGTCATATGGTCGATCTGGCGTACTGGAGTAACTTCAGCCGCTGTACCGGTCATGAACACTTCATCGGCCGCATAAAGCTGCTCACGGGCGATGGTCTGCTCCTGCACCTGGTAACCCAGCTGCGCGGCCAGGGTGATCACCGTGTTGCGGGTGATGCCGCTGAGAATGGAAGCCGACCCGGGAGGAGTGAGTATCCGGCCCTGCTGCACCACGAAAATATTCTCGCCGGCGCCTTCGCTCAACAGGCCGTCGTTGCCCAGGGCGATGCCTTCCTCAAAGCCGCGGTCGCGCGCTTCGAGGCCGATCAACTGGCTGGACAGGTAGTTGCCGCCGGCTTTCACGCCGGGAGGAATGGTGTTCGGTGCCAGCCGGTTCCAGGAGGTGACGCAGGCGCGAATGCCGTTGCGCAGGCCTTCCTCGCCGAGATAGGCGCCCCACTGGGTGGCAATGATGATCACGTCCACCTTGGTCATGTCCTTGGGTAGCACCCCCAGGCCGCAATTGCCGCGCATGACCAGCGGGCGCAGGTAAGCGCTTTTCAGGCCGTTGGCCTTGACGGTATCGCAGCAGGCCTGGTTGATTTCCTCGTCGGAGTACGTCAGCGGGATGCGGTAGACATTGGCGGAATAACGCAACCGGCGGGTATGGTCTTCAAGGCGGAAAATGGCGGTGCCTTGCGGGGTATCGTAGGCGCGGACGCCTTCGAACACGGAACTGCCATAATGCAGCGCGTGGCTGAGTACGTGAACCTGGCAATCCGCAGCATCGCGCATCTCGCCGTTGAACCAGATTTTTTTGATATCGCTCATGAAATCTACTTTTGATCAGGGTTGAAGGATGTAAGTATCCTAGACGGCATATCCCGAAGCAACCTCAGTTTGCCGCTGAATCTCGCCTGGCCCTGGGGAGCAACATCGTAATGCTGGTCCCGTTGCCGGGGGCTGAATCGATGTGGATTCCGCCCCTGGACTGTTTCACAAACCCGTGCACCATGCTGAGACCCAGTCCGGAACCTTGCCCGGGCGGCTTGGTGGTGAAAAAAGGCTCGAAAGCCTTGGTCATTGTGTCCGGGTCCATTCCGAAGCCTGTGTCAGAGACCTCGAGCCTGATGTAATCGCCCGCCGCGACCTCATGTTCGTCCGCCTGTTCGCCGGACATCGCGACATTGCTGAGGTCGATCGTAATGGTGCCGCCATCGGGCATGGCGTCGCGTGCGTTGATGACCAGGTTCAGGATCACATTCTCGAGTTGGGAGGCATCGACCAACGCGGGCCACAACCCTTCTTCGGCGCGGAATTCGAGTTGTATATCCTCGGCCAGCGTCCGGTTCAGCAGTACATCGAGCCCACGAAAAAGAGAAACCAGTTCCGTTGGTGTTGGGTCAAGCGGCTGCCGCCTGGAAAAGGCCAGCAGCCTGTGGGTGAGATCCGCGCCACGCTCGGCCGCCTGCAACGCCGCTTCAGCGAGTGGCTTCAACTGGGGATCATTGCCTGCCCTTGCGATGATCAGCTCGGCGCTGCTGAGCACTACCGTGAGCAGGTTGTTGAAATCATGTGCGATGCCGCCTGTGAGACGGCCCACACTCTCCATGCGTTGCGAGCGGAGAAACTGTGCCTGGAGCGCCTTTTTCTCGGTGATGTCCGTATTGATGGCCAGAATGCACTGGGGGTTGCCGTCGGCATCGCGCACCAGGCTCCAGCGGGCGTCGATGACGAGCGACTTGCCGCCTTTCGTCACCTGCGCGATTTCTCCCACCCATTCGCCATTCGACCGGGTGCGTTGAATGGCATCATGGCACTCGGCTGGTTCCCTGAACAGGAATTCGGACAGGTTCCGGCCCAGCACCTCGGCGCTGCTCCACCCGAACACATCCTCCGCTCCATGGTTCCAGTAAGTGATGCTTTGCGCCAGGTCACAAACGAAAATGGCATCGGTCGCCTTATCCAGCAGCGCGGCCTGTTCGCGGATTCGAACCTCGGCTTCCTTGATGTCGTGGACGTCAGTACAGGTTCCGAACCACTTGACCACCTTTTGGTCGGCATCCCTGAATGGCGCGCCGCGGACCAGCCACCAGCGATAGGCGCCATCCGAACGCCTGATGCGGGATTCCATTTCATAAGGACTTGCCGAGTCAGAGGCCTGCAGCCAGGCCTGCTCAACTTTTTGCCGGTCATCCGGATGAAATGCTTCGAACCAGGCGTAACCGCTGCTTTCATCGGCACCCAGCCCGGTATATGCCGTCCATTGCGGATTCAGGTAGGTGACACGGCCGTCTCGCTGGCAGATCCAGATGATCTGCGGCACCACTTCCGTCAGTATCCGGAACTCCGCATCGCGTTGCTCGAGTTGGGTGGAACGCTGTTCCAGCTTGCGCACCAGTGTCTGGCTGTAAAGTTCGAGCAGGTCCGATCCGGCCTTCTGCTGTGCATCTTCCAATGGCGGAGCCGCTGCGCGGGGTTTGCTCTCGACGGATTTCAGCTGCGCCAGAAATTCCATCGGGTCCGAGGGCTTCCTGATGAACGCGTCGGCACCCAGGTTGACCGCCAGTTCTTCATCCTGGGGTTCGGTGTAGGTGGCCGTGTAAACGATAAATGGCACGCCCCTCAGCCGTTCGTCGCTGCGCCAGTGACGCAGCAGCGTGTATCCGTCCATTACCGGCATCAACAGGTCGGAGACCACCACGGCCGGTTGCCGCCTGTTCGCGGCCTCCAGTGCCTCTGCACCGTTGCGTGCGATATCGGTGGTATACCCGTTGCCTTCGAGCAGAACCTTGAGCAGATACAGGTTATCTTCCCTGTCATCGACGATCAGAATGTGCTTCATGCTTTACTCGGCATTCCCTTGCAAGTTGATGATACGATTGATTTCAGCGATGAAAGTATCCGGATTGATGGGCTTCTCGATATAGCCGTTGCATCCGGCGTCCAGAGACTTCTCGCGATCACCCGCCATGGCGTAGGACGTCACGGCAATGACAGGGGTTTCCCTCAATTCATCCATTTTGCGCAGTGCGCGTGCCACCGCGTAACCATCCATGCCGGGCAACTGGATGTCGAGCAGAATGACATCCGGCCGGAGAGCCAGCGCCATGTCGACCCCGCTCGGGCCATCCACGGCTGATGTGACCGTGTAGCCGTGCTTTTCAAGCAGGAAGGTCGCCAGGTAGCGATTCTGCAGGTTATCCTCGATCAGCAGTACGTGTTGCTTGGGGTTCAACTGCATTTCTCCGTTGGCAGGGTCACGATGAATTCTGAACCTTTCGACCATTCGCTTTCCACCGTGATTTCACCCCCCATCAGGGCCGCGAGGCGGCGGCAGATTACCAGCCCCAGTCCGGTGCCCTCATGCTGGCGCGCGAGACCCGTGTCAACCTGGCGGAAGGGCAGGAATAGCTGCTGCAGGTCTTCGGGCCGGATGCCGATTCCGGTGTCTTTCACGCGGATCTGCACGGCCGGAACGGGCCGGCTGCTGCCGGCCGGGTGGTATCCTTCCACCCGGTCCGCCCGCAAGGAAACGCTTCCCTGATCAGTGAACTTGATGGCATTGTTGAGCACATTCAGCAGAATCTGCTCGACGCGACGACGGTCTCCCACCATCTGGCCAACGCCGGGGGCGATAACCCGGGAAAAATCAATCTGCTTGGCATTCGCCATCGGTTCGATCAACCCGGCAACTTTCTCGATCGAGGCCCGCAGATCGAACGGCTCCGATTGCACTTCCAGTTGATCTGCCTCGATCTTGGAAAGATCGAGCACGTCATTGATCAATTCCAGCAGGTGATTTGCGCTGTTGCGCACCATGCCCAATTGCTTGCCCTGCTCGGGGTTCAATGGACCGGCCAGGCCCTGCAACACGATTCCGGTGAAGCCGATGATCGAATTGAGCGGCGTGCGCAGCTCGTGGGACATGGTGGCGAGAAAGGCGGATTTGAGACGGTCGGCAGATTCGGCTTTCAGCAAAGCTGCCGTGAGCTCAGCCGTGCGCTGTTCAACCTTGCGCTCCAGCGTCTCATTCAGCTCCTGCAGGGCCGCCTCCGCACGCTTGCGCTCGGTGATGTCCCTGGCGATTTTCGAGATGCCGATGATTTTGCCGGAGGGGTCCAGGATCGGCGAGTAGGTGATGAACACGTCAACCTGGCTTCCATCCTTGCGCAAACGCCGGGTTTCGATGCTTTCGATGTGATCGCCGTGCTTGATGCGCTCCATGGCATCGGACAATTCGGCAAGCCGGTCGGGGGGGCAGAGCAGGGACGCCTTCTTGCCAACGACCTCGGATGGCTGGTAACCGAAGATGTCGATGGCGCCTACATTCCAGCTGGTGATCGTACCGTCCAATGACTGGCCGATGATGGCATCGAAAGTCGAGTTTACGATGGCTGCAAGTTGCAGCTGAACCTCTTCCGCCTTGCGCCGTTCGCTGATGTCGATTCCCATGCCGACAAGGCAGGGCGCTCCATCCAGCTCCATGCGCTTGCCGGTCAGGAAGTAGGGCGTGGCGGTGCCATCCTTGGACACAAACGGGGCTTCCACGTATGAACCACCACGTTCAAACACTTCGGCGATCCGGTTCGCGATCAAATGCCGGTCATTCGCATGGAAAAAATCCAGCGGGGACATGCCGGTGATTTCAGCCGCGGTGTAACCGGTTACGATTTCGAAATTCCGGTTCCAGCGCAGGAATTCCCCGGACTCATTGTAGGAATAGACGATCCCGGGCATGCTCTCCAGCATGGCGTCGGAAAAGATTCGTTCCGATTGCGCGCTGGCTTCGATTTGCCGCCGGTGCCGGTCCTCCATGATCTGGAGGAGGCCGATCAGGACAGCGCTGATCAGGACGAATGCCAGGCCCTTGCCGACCTCGATCTCGCGGTCAGACAGCGGAACGAGCGACGCAATCGAAGTCACCAGCTCGTTGCCGAGCAGGATCCACGATACGCCGAATATGATATAGCCCGCGACGGGAACCCAGCCGGTGCGGCTTCGGGGTGCGGTTGATTCTCTGGATATGGCCATCGGAATCCCGTGACTGCGCGTGGTATACGGACACCAGAACTGCCCCCTTTGCCCGTTACACGACAGGCTGGAAACACAGGCCTGAAGTTGAGGAATCGCTCTCGTATCGGCAACTCTATGCCAATCAGTAACTTCTGTAAACCGGATGGAAAGAGACTTGCAAACAGGTGTGGCAAACTTTGCTTCCACAAAGTTGCCAGGCTTCGTCCTGAGGGTCATTGATTGACCTGGTGGCCAGGCGTGATACGGATCATCCCCTGGAAATTTCACTCTTCATCCAATGGATGAAACGTTTAGAATCTGCGCTTGCCACCAACCTGGAACCCGATCATGGAATGGAAACTGTTCGCCACCGTATTTGCCAGTATCTTTGTTGCCGAACTGGCGGATAAAACCCAGCTCGTTACCCTGCTGTTTGCCGCTGACAAGGACGTGAGCAAATGGGTGGTATTTGCCGGATCGGCTTCAGCCCTGGTGGTGGCCAGCGCAATCGGCGTGCTGGCCGGAAGCGCGCTGTCACAATTCATCAACGTCAAATACATGGCATTGATAGCGGGCGCCGGCTTTATGTTGATTGGCGCCTGGACGCTGTACCACGGGTTCACCGCCACTTGAAGCATGATACCGGCGGCATGAACCGACACAGCGACCATCACCACCATCACGCGCCGCCGGATTACAACCGGGCGTTTGCGGTGGGTGTGAGCCTGAATGTGGCGTTTGTCGCCATTGAGGCGGTTTTCGGAATATTGTCGGACTCGCTGGCCCTGCTGACCGACGCCAGCCACAACCTCAGCGATGTGATCGGCCTGCTGCTGGCCTGGGGTGCGGCCACGCTGGCGAAACGCAAACCCTCGCTACGCCGCACCTACGGCTATTCCCGCGCAACCATCCTGGCTTCGCTGTTCAGCGGCTTGTTGCTGATGGGTGCCGTGGGTGCAATTGGCTGGGAGGCCGTCAACCGGTTAATGGAACCCGCGCAGCCGGCGGGTGTGACCATCATGCTGGTGGCGGCCGTGGGTGTGGTGATCAATACCGTCACTGCGTTGTTTTTCTTCAAAGGCAAGGACAACGACCTGAATATCCGTGGCGCCTATCTGCATATGGCGGCAGATGCAGCCGTTTCGCTGGGCGTGGTGATATCCGGCGCGCTGATCTGGCTTTACGGCTGGGCATGGATAGACCCCATCATCAGCCTGGTGATTGCCCTGGTGATCCTGCTGTCCACCTGGGGCCTGCTGCGCGATTCGCTCAACCTGGCGGTGGACGCGGTACCCAAGGAAGTCGACCCGGAAGCGGTGCGCACTTACCTGAAAGCCCTGCCCGGTGTCGAGGCCGTGCACGACCTGCACATCTGGCCGATGAGCACCACGGATACGGCGCTCACCGCTCACCTGGAGATGAACCCCTTACCTTCGGATAACCACTTCCTGCACGATGCGGCGCATGGACTGGAACATGAATTCCAGATCAACCACGCTACCCTGCAGATCGAGGCAGCCAGCAGCGAGATCATCTGTCATCAATCCGAACATTGCGCCCTGTAGGAGCAAGCCATGCTTGCGACCAATATCAACCTGAATTCAATTGACGTCAGCCCGCCGGAACCAGCGGCCAGAATTTCGGGATCAGCCACACTGAAACCAGCAGCGCCAGCACATTCATGGGCAGGCCGATGCGAATGAAGTCCACGAACCGGTAGCCGCCTGCCTGGTAGACAAAGGTGTTGGTCTGGTAGCCGATGGGCGTGGCGAAACTGGCGCTGCCGGCCAGCATCACGGCAACCACGAAGGGTTTGGGGTCCAGCCCCGCGCTCATGGCTGCGCCGATGGCGATGGGGGTGAGCAGGATGGCGGCAGCGTTATTGCTCATGAACTCGGTGCTCAGCGAAGTCGCGATGTAGAGCGTAACCAGCAAACCCATTGGTCCCAGCGTCATGGCCCACTCGGCCATGCCGTTCACCATCA
>CBFGWJ010000002.1:0-22400 GCA_965652335.1 uncultured Gammaproteobacteria bacterium
ATAAAGGCGTTGGAAGCAGAAAGCGCAACAATCAGCGCATACATCAGCGGACTGGCGCCGGTCGCCAGTGCGATGCTGACCGCGACCGGCACCAGAATGGTAGTGGCGCCAACATTGGTCATTACCAGGCTGAACAGAGTAGTCAGCAAGGCCAGCGAGATTTCCACGATGATGGGCGAAACACCCCCAAGGGACTGAATGATTTCCTGCGCAATCCAGGCCGCTGTGCCGGTGCGCTCCATGGCCTGGCTCAGTGGAATCATGCTGGCAAGCAGAAACACCGATTTCCAGCTCACCGCACTGTAGGCTTCGTCCATTTTCAGCACGCCGGCCAGTATCATGCCCAGCGCTCCCACCAGCAGGGAGATGGAAAGGCGGTAATCCGTAAACAGTATCATCAGGATGGAGATTGTGAAAAACGTCAGCGCATAACCCACTTTGTGCGCACGCTGCTCATCTTTTGGAATTTCCGTGGCCACAATGAAGTCGCGTTCGCGACTCACGGCCGCGAGGTCCTGCCAGGTGCTGTGTGACACCAGGCAGTCACCGATTTCGAGCTCGAGGTCGCGAATTCCCTTGCTGAGGATCTCGCCCCGTCGATTGATGGCCAGCACGCTGATGCCGTAACGCTTGCGCAGCCGCGCCTGGTTGATGGTGTGGCCGATCAATCTCGAACCGGGCGGCAACACCACTTCGGAAATGCCCGCGCGGCTGGGATTGAACAGGCCGCCAAAAGTGCGCAGTCGAGGTTGCACACGGCACTGGTTGTCCAATGCGAAACGCCCGACCACATCGCGCGTGCCCATGACTCCCAGAATCGTTCCCACCCAAATCATTTCATCGGAGGGTGGCGCCAGCCGCGGCTCTTCGGTATTGCGGATGGCCAGCATGATGGGTGCGCCATCAATCTTCTCAGCGTCGCTGATCTTCATGCCCACCAGCGGGCTGTCGACCGTTACCAGCAACTCGAAAATATCGCCCTTGATGCCGTAAACATCCGCGAAATAGGTTTTGGTTCGGGCCGGGGAACCCACCGATTTCTCGCGGCTTTTGGGCAACAGGTAGCGGCCAAGAACCAGAAAGTAGATGATGCCACAGCTGAGCAATACCAGGCCGATCGGTGTGACATCGAACAGGTGCAATGCCTCTATGGTCTTCGCGCCCGGAGGCAGGGACTGGTTCGAGTAATTGATCAGGTCATTCAGCAGTATCAGCGGCGAAGAACCGACCATGGTCATGGTGCCCCCCAGGATGGTGCAGAAGCCCATGGGCATCAGCAATTCTGAAAGGGGAATTCTGGTGCGGGTGGAAACCCGTGAAACCACCGGCAGGAACAGGGCTGCCGCGCCTACGTTCTGCATCATTCCGGAAATCAATCCGGCAGTGCCTGACACCAGGGGAACGATGCGAGACGCTTTCGTGCCACCCACCTTGAGTATCCAGGCAGCAACCATGGACATCACGCCGGTGCGATCCAGGCCGGCGCCGAGAATCATGACTGCGATGATTGACAGCACGGCATTCGAGGCAAAACCATTGAACAGGTCGGTGGCGGGAACCAGCCCCAGCAGGCCTATCAAAACCATGACCATGATGGCCGCAACATCAACACGAACCACTTCGGAAACGAACAGGCCGATGGTCGCGCTCAGCACCAGCAGCACCAGCACCATGTCGGCGGTGAGTGTCAGGCCCGTATCCAGGACGAAATCTCCTTCATCAGGTGCCGTGGGCAGGCCGCAACCGGCATCGCCCGTTTCCGGCTTTCAATCTCGTAATCGCCAGGCTGCACTTCCGCACCACCCTTTTGCCTGCTGTGAAAGTTTATCCTAACCCGGCGCCGGACCCGAAACCATGCGGCACTTGACCTTCGGCTCAATCGCTGCGCCTGATAAACAACAGGTCGTACACCGCATGGCCCAATCTTTCTCCCCGCTTTTCATACTTGGTCAACGGCCGCCAAGCGGGGCGCGAACAGTAATCGCCGGTATCGGACAGGTTCTCAAAGGCAGGGTTTTCCCGCATGGCTTCCAGCATGTGCTCGGCATAGTTCTGCCAGTCAGTGGCAAAGTGCGCGATACCACCCGGAGTGAGCTTTTCTGCGAGCAATGCCACAAAAGACGGCTGCACGATGCGGCGCTTGTGATGGCGTTTTTTGGGCCAGGGGTCCGGAAAATAGAGGCGCAGCCCTTCCAGGCTACCGGGCGGTATTCGCCGCCTCAGGAACCCAACGCCGTCTTCACAGGCAACCCGCACATTGTTGATGCCATGTTTTTCCAGCTGCAGCAGCAAATGCCCCACACCGGGGCGGTGAACCTCCACGCCGATGAAATTCTCCTGCGGGCTTTGCCCGGCCATTTGCCAGGTGGCATCGCCATTGCCAAAGCCGATTTCAACGATGACCGGCTTTTGATTACCGAACAGCCCGGCCAGGTCCAGCCAGTCGTTCCCGGGACTCACGCTGAATTTCGGCAGTAATTCGTCCAGCGCCCGCTGCTGGCCCTCGGTCAGGCGGCCGGCGCGCAGGACAAAGCTGCGAATCTGCCGCATGCGCGATTCGGCCTCAGCCTGTGACGGGCCGGAATGAAATTTTGATCCGGGTTTCTTGTCCAAAACGGCGATCTGCGAGTTTTCGTGGCCCGGCACACTTGCCGGAATGGAAAGGAATGTTATTGTAGCAAGCAAGGCGTGCAGGCGCTGCCGCACAGGCTCTGCGAACTGCAATGGAGGGGTTGATTCCGGCGCAACAGGCAGCACAGAGCCGACTTGAAAAGTACCGGCCTGAAGCCCAATCTGGAGCTCATGGAAATGGAAAAAACCAGAGTGGAAAAACCAGCGGGGGAAACTCCCGCAGCGGAAAAGCCCGGAGCGAGACGTCCGGGCGTCATCAGCGGTTACCTCGATCAACAGATGCTGATCGCCATGCCCGGCATGACGGACGATAATTTCGCCGGCAGCGTCACGTTGTTGTGCCAGCACAATGAAGAGGGCGCCATCGGCATCACCATCAATCGCCAGTCGGAGTTCTCCCTGGGCGAAATCCTGGCGCAGCTGCACATCGATTGCGATAACGAAGCCATTCGCACCCTGCCGGTGCTGGAAGGCGGGCCGGTAGCGCCGGATCGTGGCTTCGTGCTGCATTCCCCCATCGAGGGCTACGAGTCCAGCATGCAGGTTTCACCCGAAATCATGGTCACGACCTCGCGGGATGTGCTGGCGGCGATTGCGCTTGGCGATGGCCCGGCCAAGTTCGTGGTTGCGCTTGGTTACGCCGGCTGGGGCGGCGGGCAGCTCGAGGGCGAGATGCGCCAGAATGCCTGGCTCTCGGTTGAAGCAGACAGTGCCATCGTCTTTGACATGCCGCTGTTGAGCCGGTTTGAAGGCGCACTGGACCGGCTGGGCATCAAGATTGACCGGCTGCACGGTGCCGGTGGGCATGCCTGACCAGGCGAAAGCACCCACTATTCCGGCCGGTTACGTTTTGTGTTTTGATTTTGGCCTGCGCCGTATCGGCACCGCCATTGGCCAGGCCACCACACGTACCGCCAACAGCCTTGAAACCATCAGCAACGGCCAGGCCAAAGCTGGAAGCGGAAGTCAAGCCCCGGACTGGAACGCCATCGAAAGGCTGGTGAAAACCTGGAAACCCAGCCAGTTCCTGGTGGGCCTGCCGCTGGACACCGAAGGCAATGAGACCGACATGTCAAAGCTGGCGCGCCAGTTCGGTGCCGCGCTTGAATGCCGGTTCTCCCGGCCCTGCGCCTTCCACGATGAGCGCTTCAGCTCGCAGGCGGCGGCGGAAAACTTCGTCGCCCAGCGCGCCAGCGGCCAGGCCCGGCGCAAGGATGCCAAACGGCTGGATTCGGTAGCCGCTCAACTGATCCTGCAAAACTGGTTACAATCACTGCCTGCGAATCCCGCCTGAGCGGGGCAATCCGAAACGGCCAACCACAGGCAGGCAGAAACCTGATGTTCCAGCGACTTCGTCATTTCACCCACACCGATGGCTGCAGCGATGCGCAACTGGAACAGTTGATCCAGCTGGCGCTGGACATTGCCGCGCAACCGCAGCAATACCGCAACCGTCTGGCCGGGCAATTGCTGATCAACCTGTTCTGTGAACCCAGCACCCGCACCCGCGTGTCGTTTGAAACCGCCGCATTGCGCCTGGGCGTGCAGGTGATCAACATCTCCAGCCAGGGCAGTTCGGTGGAGAAAGGTGAATCCCTCGAGGACACCTTTGACGCGCTGCAGGCCATGCGACCGGATTTCCTGGTGGTGCGTCACGACATCGAAGGAACGGCGGAAATGTTGGCGGAGCGCGCGCTGGACGAGACTCACGTCATCAACGCCGGCGATGGCACCAGCGCGCACCCTACCCAGGCCTTGCTCGATGCGGTCACGCTGAAACAGCATTTTGGCCAACTGAGTGGCCTCAAGGTGGTGCTGGCGGGCGATATCAAGCATTCGCGCGTGGCACGGTCCTGCCTGGACCTGCTGCCACGGCTGGGCGTGCAGGAATTGCGTGTAACTGGCCCTGCCGAGTTCATGCCGCGCCGGATCCTGGCCTCGAATGCGAAAGTCTATGAGGACTTCGAGGAAGCCCTGACAGGGGCCGATGTGGTGATGATGCTGCGTATCCAGAAAGAGCGCATTTTCGGCCTGGCCATACCAGCGGCTGAGGATTATCACCGGGCCTGGGGCCTTACCGAAGAGCGCATGGCGCTGGCCGCGCCCGGTGCCGTGGTGCTGCATCCCGGGCCCATGAACCGTGGCGTGGAAATCGCCTCGCCCGTGGCGGATGGTCCGCAGTCACTGGTCCGCAAGCAGGTGCGCAACGGCCTGCATACGCGCATGGCGGTGCTGCTGGCATTGGCCGGGCAGATTGATTGATGCCGGCATGAAACGGATTTGCGTCTATTGTGGTTCCAATCCGGGGCGGCTGCCGGATTACCGCGAGGCGGCGGCGGAACTGGGCCGTGAACTGGTCCGGCGCAATATCGGGCTGGTTTATGGCGGCGCGAGCATCGGTGTCATGGGCGCAGTCGCGGATGCGGTGCTGGAAAACGGCGGCGAAGCGATCGGTGTGATTCCACAAAGCCTGGCAACGCGCGAGGTCGCGCATACCAGGCTGTCCGAACTGATCGTGGTCACCTCCATGCACGAACGCAAGGCCCACATGGCCGAGCTGGCTGACGGCTTTGTGGCCCTGCCTGGCGGTTGGGGAACCTTCGAGGAGATTTTTGAGATCCTCACCTGGGCACAGCTGGGCATTCACTCCAAGCCCTGCGGCCTGCTGAACGTGGCCAACTACTTCGCCCACCTGGCGCTGTTCCTGCAACATGCCATGGACGAACGTTTCGTGCGCGAGGAATACAAGCCGATGATCATCATGGAGCAGAAGCCCGGCGCCCTGCTGGACCGTTTCAGCACCTACCAGCCGCCGCAGGTGCGCAAGTGGATCGGACCGGACGAAACCTGATGGCGGGCCCCACTGAAAATCCGGCGCAAAATCCGCCACAAAATCCGCCACAAAATCCGATTGGCATTCGCGCCATTGACCACGTGGTGGTTCGCACGGACAAGGTCAATGCCCTGGTCAGATTCTACGGTGAGGTCCTGGGTTGTCCGGTGGAGCGTGAACTGGATCCAGGCTTCGGGTTGGTCCAGTTGCGCGCCGGAAGCTCGCTGATCGACCTGGTGGACGTGAACGGCGAACTGGGCCGCATGGGCGGACCCGCTCCGGGCAAAGACGCCCACAACCTGGATCACTTCTGCCTGGAAATCGACTCCATGGATGAATCGGGTTTGCTGGATTGGCTGGACCGCCATGGCGTTGAACACGGGGGCTTTGACCGGCGCTACGGCGCCAGCGGCTTTGGCCGTTCGGTTTACATCAAGGATCCGGATGGCAACACGGTGGAGCTCAAACTCGCTTCGGGTTGAGTCCCGTGTTGAGTCACGGGCTGACAGTGCTGTCAATCCGCGCCGAAGCGTGACCCGAACCGCCAGGTGCGGGTAATGTGCAGGATGTCCAGCTGGTCGCGTATGTTGTCCGGCAGCGGCGCATACGGCGCGGCCAGGGTCACGATATCGACGGCGGCCTTGTCGACCTCGGGAATGCCGGAACTGCGACGCACATCGATGCTTTCAATCGAGCCGTCCGGGTAGATTCCCACCGACAGCACCAGGTTGCCGTGCAGGTTCTTCCTGCGCAGTTCAACGGGGTAATTCAGGTTGCCGACGCGCTCCACCTTGGCCACCCATGCGCTCATGTAGCTGGCGAATTCATATTGCTTGGTGTTGGCCGAGATCACCTTGCGGACCGGCAGCTTGCTCTCGCCGGGCTGTTCACGGCTGATCTGTGGTTGCAGGCTGGCCATGCTCATGCTTTGCTGCATCAACATGGCGGCGCTGGGAGTTTCGGTGTCCGGTTGCTCCATCAGGTTCAGTTCCACCGGCGCGGCCTCCTGGGTTTCCACGGCCACCACTTCACGCTCGGGAACGGTTTCCTGCGGCAGCTGCGGCACGCTCTGCTGCTGGTCCACACCCTGTGCCTCTACCGGCAGCTCACCACTCACCGGCCGCGAAGGGCGCTGCGATTCGGTGGATTCACCGCCCCCTTGCTGGTTGGCCTGGGCCAGGAAATCCGCCTTGTCGGGCTCTTCCTGCGAACGCCAGCGCACCAGCACCACATCCAGCGTATCCGCCAGCCGCGGCGCCGGGTTCAGGTTGATGCCGAAGTGCACGCCGAGCAGCAGCACCGCATGCAACCCGAACGCCAGCACCAGGCACAACATGAACCGGTCTTCATGCCAGGGGCGGCGTGCACTGCGGGCGTACTTCATGCAGCCTGCCTTCCCACCCTGGATTCAAGGGCATCAAACAGCTCGCCGGCAATGTTCAAGCCGAACTGCGCATCCAGCTCACGAATGCAGGTGGGGCTGGTGACGTTGATTTCAGTCAGGTAATCACCTATGACATCCAGCCCGGCGAACAGGATGCCGCGCTTCTTCAGTTCCGGGCTGACCTGTTCGACGATCCAGCGATCCCGGTCACTCAGCGGCACGCCCTCTCCGCGACCGCCCTTGGCCAGGTTGCCGCGGAAATCCCCGCTGCCGGGAATTCTCGCCAGCGCATAATCCTGCGCCACACCATCCACCACCAGGATGCGTTTGTCGCCCTTGACGATTTCCGGAATGTAGCGCTGTACCATCACCAGTTCACGGTCGCCGCGCGTGATCGTTTCCAGGATGACATTGAGGTTGGGGTCATCCGGCCGGGCCTGGAAAATGGAATCGCCGCCCATTCCGCCCAACGGTTTGACGATAGCGAGTCCGTGCACCTGGATAAACTCCCTGATGTCGGCTGATTTCTGCGTGATGTGCGTGGGTACGCAGCATTGCGGAAACATCGTGATGAAACATTTCTCGTTGGCATCGCGCAAGGCCTGCGGCCGGTTGACCACCAGCACCCCGGCGCGCTCGGCCAGGTCGAGGATGTAAGTGGTGTAGACATAGGCCATGTCAAAGGGCGGATCCTTGCGCATCAGCATGAAATCCAGGTGGCCAAGTTCGCGCAGCTCGCGCTCGCCCAGGGTGAACCAGTCCTGCTTTCGGTCGCGCACTTCAACCCGCCGCATGCTGGCCATGGCTACGCCTTCCGCCACGCTCAGGTCGGACTGCTCCATGTACCACAACACGTGGCCGCGGCGCTGGGCTTCGAGCATCATGGCAAAAGTGGAATCCTTGTATGTCTTGATGGCGGCGATGGGGTCCATCAACACACCGGTGTGCAGGGCATCGCGATCACCGCGCCCTGCTTCAGCCTTGCTTACCGCCATAGGTCCATCCTGGTTTTCCGTTGTTCGCGCATGGTTTGCCTATTATCGACAGGATACCCGCCGGGTGCCAGCACCCGAGCGCACCGATTCTGGCCCAAGTTGCGCTGCTGGGCCGGTTATCAGCATTAAATCATAAGCTGTTGTAAGTACTGGATTCTGACAAGGAAAGTGGTAGTATAGATCTCCCGGCGACATAAAAAGGGCCGGAAGTGTTCGCAACAGAAGTGCGGAACAGGCATGGCCAGGAACGGCCACAGCAGCACAAAACCAGGGATGGATTCATGAGCAAAGAACACACTAACGGCAGCTCCGCCAAACTCAACGGCCACAGTAACGCCAGGTCGAACGGCACATCCGGTTCGTCGGGATTGCGCATCCTGGTGGTCGACGACAGCGCCACCATCCGGCGTTCCGCGGAAACCATGCTGGCCACCGAAGGCCACGAAGTCGTTACCGCTGAAAATGGCTTTGAAGCCCTCTCAAAGGTTGCACGCCACAATCCGGACCTGATTTTCGTCGACATCATGATGCCGCGGCTGGATGGCTACCAGACCTGCGCCATCATCAAGAACAACTCCCAGTACCGCTCCACGCCGGTGGTCATGCTTACCAGCAAGGATGGGCTGTTCGACCAGGCGCGTGGCCGCGTCGTCGGATCCGACCTCTACCTGACCAAGCCATTCACCAAGGAAGAACTGCTGGGAGCTGTTACGCGACACGCCTCAAGCTGATGAAGTCCAGGTCCATGAACAGGGAAAGTGAAGGGACAAATGACGACCACTACCAACAGGGCAGCTTTCATCAAGCTGCAGGACTATGCCAGGCGGGGCGAGCGTTTCCAGCCCGGGGCCAGTCTTAACAGCAGCAATTCGCACGAATGGAGTGGCGTTACCTTTCGCATGGGCGATTCCCGCCTGGCCTGTAATATCGAACGCATCCAGGAAATACTCACGCCGCCGGCAGCAACGCCGGTGCCGGGCGCCAAGCCGTGGATACTCGGCCTGGCCAATGTGCGCGGTTCGTTGATGACGTTGGTGGACCTGGGCTGGTTCGTGACCGGCAAGCCCAGCCAGGTCACCACGCACAGTCGCCTGCTGTCCACCAGTCTGCAGAAAGCACCGCTGGGGCTCTTGATCGACGAAGTATTTGGCCAGCGACATTTTATCGAGGGAGAGGCCGGCGATTCCGAATTGGCCGGAGACTCCACTTTGGGGAGCCTGGTTCGCAGGAAGCACCGGGTAGGCAAAGAAGAATGGCACGAGCTGGAACTGGACCGCCTGTTCAGCTCGCAGGAGTTTTTGAATGGTGCCGCAAACTAAGCTGATGCACAAGAAAGCACAGGCAGCTACGCAGAAAGGCTACTTCCTGAAACCGGAAGGGCGCGGTTCACAGCACGGGCCGGATGCTGCCACGCCGGTACGGCAACGCTCGAAAAGCATGCACCTCATGGTGGGCCTGCTGGTCATCCTGCTGGCTTTCATTTCCGTGACCTTCTACCTCATCACCCGTGACAGCCGGAACCAGCAGGCCTGGATCAGCCATTCCACCAACGTGCAGGTGCTGTCACAACAGATGGCCAAGTCGGCCTCGGAAGCTGCGGAAGGCACGTTCATGGCTTTCTTTGAACTGGGCGATGCGCGCAATGACATCTCGCATGCCATGGCCGCGCTCAAGGACGGCGACGAAACCAGTGGCCTGCCGCCCCTGCCGTCTGCCATGGCCATGCCGCTGGATTCGCTCAGCGCAACCTGGCAGCGAATGGACCAGAACTCACACACCATCATTGAACGCGAACAGCTGATCCTGGAACTGGCCAAGGCCAGCACCGCGTTCATGGACGTGCTGCCGAATATCCAGAGCCTTACCGATGAAGCGGTACGCACCCTCACCCAGGCCAGCGCTCCCAGCGACCAGATATTCGTTGCCAGCCGCCAGCTGGTATTGTCCGACCGTATCCTGCGGCACCTCAAGGACATGCTCCGCGGCAGCAACGGCGTGGCGGCCACGGAAAATTTCGCCCGCGAGATCGAGTCGTTCGAAACCATGCTCAACTCGCTGCTGCGCGGCAGCAAGGTAGTGGGCGTAACACAGGTGCGCAATGCCGAGGCGCTGAATGACCTCGGCAAGGTACGCGAACTCTTCCTGTCGGCCAAGCCACAGATCGAATACATCCTGTCCGCTTCAGCGGACCTGCTGGAAGTGCGGGCCGCGGCAGATGGCATCTTCATCGACAGCAAGGACATGTTTGACCAGTCCAAGCTGTTGTCACAAACCATCCAGCAGCATTCCGCCAACCGCATCTGGCCGTCGTTGTGGACCGGTTCGCTGGCGCTGATCCTGATGTTGGCCCTGATCGGTTGGCTGATGCGTTCGTTCCTGACCGCCGAACGGCAACGCGCCCTCGAAGCCGACCTGCAGAACCAGCGCAACCAGCAGGCCATCATGCGGCTGCTGGACGAAATGGAGTCGCTGGCCGATGGCGACCTCACGGTACATGCCACCGTTACCGATGACATGACCGGCGCCATCGCGGATTCCGTGAATTTCGCGGTGGAACAACTGCGCGGGCTGGTGACCGGCATCAACATGACGGCCCAGACCGTGGCCGAGTCGGCGCAGGAAACCATGAGCACCACCAGCAAACTGGCGGAAGCTTCGGGCCGCCAGGCGGAACATATTCGCGCGGTCACCGAAACGGTGAACGACATGGCGCAGAAACTGGATGTCATGGCGAAGCGTTCCAGCGAGTCCAGCGAGGTTGCCGAGCGTTCGGTGGAAATCGCCAACAACGGCGCGCGCATGGTGCAGCAAACCATCAGCGGCATGGACACCATCCGCGACCAGATCCAGAAGACCTCCAAGCGCATCAAGCGGCTGGGCGAGTCGTCACAGGAAATCGGCGACATCGTGGAACTCATCAACGGCATCGCCGAGCAAACCAACATCCTGGCGTTGAATGCCGCCATCCAGTCGGCTTCAGCCGGCGGCGCCGGCCGCGGCTTCGCGGTGGTGGCCGATGAGGTACAGCGACTGGCGGAGCGCGCCTCCAATGCCACGCGGCGCATTGAAATGCTGGTGCAGAACATCCAGACCGACACCGCTGAAGCCGTGGTATCGATGGAGTCCACCACCTCCGAAGTGGTGAGCGGCGCCAAGAAAGCCGAAGACGCCGGCGAAGCCCTGGGCCGCATCGAATCGGTTTCCAACGACCTGGCGCGGCTGATTGCCGAAAACTCCAAGGTATCGCAGGAGCAATCCAAAACCGCAACCCTGGTGGCCGAGCAGATGAACGAAATCCGCGATATCTCCATCCAGACTTCGGAAGGCACCAACAACACCGCCCGCTCCATGGGCACACTGGCCAACCTGGTACGGCAACTGCGTGAATCCGTTGCCGACTTCAAGTTGCCGGTCAGGGAGCGGGTGTGATCCATCCGCAGCGGTTTGCGCAGGGCACACGCAGAGGGAGCAGGCGAGGATGATGTTAGAAGGCACCAATGCCAGTGTTGCCATCCGCTGGGTTCGCCAGGACCTGGACGATGCCCTGGAAGTCATTCGGGATAACCTCGAGGAATATGCCGAGGATCCGCAACAGCGCGATTCACTGAAAATTGTCCAGGAAAAGCTGGAAGAGCTGAACCTCACTTTCCAGACCATGGAGCAGCATGGCGCCAGCCTGCTGACCGACGAAATGATCGCCGTTGGCGGCCACATGCTGCACCACGGCAATACCAGCCTGGGGGATGCGCTGGCGGCCCTCACCGATGCAGTGATCGTGCTGCCGTCCTATCTCGACCGCCTGCAGGCCGGGCACGAGGACCTGCCCATCCTGCTGTTGCCCACCCTGAATGAGTTGCGAGCCACCTACGATGAAACACTGTTGTCGGAAGGCAGCCTGTTCGCGCCCGACCTGGATGTAATGATCCCGGAACTCGGTGGCAGTGAAGCCAACGCCATCGGCTCGAATGAATTCCAGGTTTTTGCACGCAAGTTGCGCAGCCAGTACCAGACGGCTCTGCTGGGCTGGCTGAAGGAACAGTCCAAACACGAATTGCTCAACCCGCTGATCAAGGTGTGCCAGACCCTGCACCACCGCGCCGGCCGCCATGCGCTTCGCCGCTTGTGGTGGATTGCCGAGATGACCATCACCGGCTTTCGCGATGCCGCGATTGAAAACGACCTGCCGCTGCGCCGGCTGTTTGCACGCCTGGACCTGAATCTCAAGTCTCTGGCGGAATCCGGCGAGAACGGTCCGCAGGATGACGCCCTGACCGCGCTGTCCCGCGCCCTGCTGTTCATGGCGGCGCAGGCAAAACCCGGCAGCCCGGCCATGGAAAAGCTGCGGCGGCGATTCAAACTCGAGGAGCTGATCCCCGATCGCGAGGCGCTGCTGCGCGCCAAAGGCGCGGTCACCGGCCGTGATGCGGCGCTGTTCGAATCCATCGGTGTGGCCGTGCGGGAAGAGATGGCGCAGGTCAAGGACACCCTGGACATGGAACTGCGCACCGGCCGCATCGAAGAAGAGCATCGCGAATCCAGCATGGCATCACTGCAGCAGTTGGCCGATACCCTCTACATGCTGAACCTGCCGGTCGCGGCGCGGGCAGTGGAAGACCTTCTGCCCGGCCTGGAAGCGGCCAAGGGCGCCGACAACAGCGAACTGGACTCGCCCCTGTTGAAACTGGCACGCAAGCTGATTGAAGTTGAATCCATCCTGGAATCGCACATCCGCCTGCTCGGTGAACCGGTTGAAACCGAACCCAGTGCCGGATACATCGACCTGCCGGCGCATGAGCAAAGGCGCATCATCAACCAACTGCTGGACGAGTGCGTGATCAGCCTGCAGCAGGTCCAGGATATCGTGCGCTTGCGGCTGGCTGGCGACACCCAGGCAAACCTGGACGGGCCGCTGGAAACCATCAGCGGCGCGCTGCGCATGGCGGGACAGGCGGAAGTCAGTGACCTCACCGACAAGCTGTGCCGTTGCCTGAACGCCGGCACCCACGCCATGGCCAACGGCGCCGACGCCGCTGAAGCCAGGCTGGATTCGCTCACCGACGCGGTGGCCGCGCTGGAGCTCTACCTGGCAGGTTGCCGCGATGGCCAGGCCAACAGCCTGCGCTATCTCGAAATCATGCACGAGCGCCTGGATGGCCTGCCGGAAGCCAGCACCAGCGGCGAATCGCTGCAAACCACCGAAATCCGCTTGCCGGAGATTCCCGCGCAGCGGCCGGCAGCCTCACAACCCTCGGCGGCAGCCGAAGAGCCTGCTATCGACCCGGCCATGCAGGAAGTCTTCCTGGAGGAGTTCGACAGCGTGCTGCGGCAGTTGGAACAGAGCCTGCCGGCCTGGGTGGCTGATCCTGGCAACAGCAAACTGCAGATCGAAATGCGGCGCGGCTTTCATACCCTCAAGGGCAGCGGGCGCATGGTGGGTGCCCGGGAAATCGGTGATTTCGCCTGGCGCATCGAGGAACTGCTCAATCGCCTGGGTGAGCAGAAAATCAAGCCTGACAGCGAAGTGCTGGGCTGCGTCAGCCTGGCCGTCCAGTCGCTGCCGTACCTGAAAGCACGGTTGTTGCGGGAATCGGATGAACTTGACACGGAATCCGTGCAGGCATTCGGCCAGTTCGCCCGCGACCTGGCGCGCGGCGAAGCGGTCAGCCTGGAACTGCTGCAACAGCGCCTTCCTGCCGCGATCACCCAGGGCAGCGGCGAGGAACCGCTTGAAGACGACAGTGCCGTAGACGGGGAGCCGCTTGCCACGGCCGATGCCGAACTGGCGGCGTTGATGATCCAGGAAATCCGCCAGTACAGTAACCAGCTGCAGGAATTCATCACGCGGCTGGTGAGAGGGGATCTCAGCGAAGTTGACGCTGACATGGTACGCGCCATCCATACCCTGGCCAGCACGCTGGCCATGTCCCCGCTGGGCCAGGAGTCGGAAGTGGCCCGTTCACTGGAGCACTATCTGGAACGCCAGCAAGCCCAGGGAACCGTGCCGGGGCGCGAAGCCGCAGAAGTACTGCACACCTGTTTGCACCGCTTCCTGCAGCGCCTGTTCATCCTGGAAGAAGGCCATGCCACCAGCTATCCGCTGGAAGATGCGCAACTGCTGGCTGATTTGCAGGAACTGCGCCAGGCGCGGCCGGCGAAAGTTCCTGCTGCCGATATTGGAGCTGATCAGCTTGATGAGGCTGTCACTGAGCCGAAGGCTGCAATCGCAGTCGAAGCCGAGCCACGGCAGGAAGCGTCACCAACCGCCGCTGCAGGGCCGGAAACCGACCCGGTGCTGGCTGCTCTGGACCCCACCATCCTGGCAATTTTCCTGGAAGAAGCCCACGAGGTACTGGAGCGCTGCGACACCACGCTCAACACCTGGCGCGACCGCCTGACCGACCTCAAGCTGGTGCAGAACCTGCAACGCGAAATTCATACCTTCAAAGGTGGTGCGCGCATGGCGGGGCTGGAGGGGCTTGGAGACCTCAGCCATGCCATGGAATCCCTGCTGGAACGCATTGCCGGCAACCGGCTGCCAGCTACCGTGGCGGCCGTGCAGGCCCTGGAAGAGGGTTGCGACAGCCTGACCGTCTGCGTGGAACAACTGGTGGCGCGGCGCATGCCGGATTCCGCTCCGGCACTGCAACGATTTGAACAGAAAGTTCGGGCGCTGTCCGGACTCAGCCCCACCAAGGCCCGCAAAGCCGCTGGACAGCCGCCGGCTGCGGTGGAAGCCGCGCCGGAGCCAGAAAGGACAGCAGAACCGCCGGGGCCGGCCGACACCGGCATCGCTACTGGCGAGGATACGGGCGTCGTTACGGGCAAAACCGGCGGCAAATCCCGCCAACAGGCACCGGCAGTCGAAGCGGACCTTGCTCCAATCCAGGCCACTTCCAGCCAAATCGCCAGACCCGGCGTCGAGCCGGCACAGGTAACACCCGCAGCCATTGCCGACGGCGCCCCGGCTGCGGCCGCCACAAATCGACCGGTCGCCCGGGATCAGGCCACACCACTGGCCCAGAGCGATGCGGCGGAGTTGGCCGCCCGCGCCTCCAGCCAGCCTGTCCCGTCAGCCAGCGATGGCGAAGCCCGCCGGCGCAGCTTCCGCGAGGTGCTCGACCCCACCGTCAACGAAGGCGAGGATGGCGGCAACCAGCCGCAAATCCGCGTGGCTGCCGAGTTGATGGACACGCTGGTCAATTACGCCGGCGAAATCAGCATCTATCGCGCCCGCCTGGAACAGCAGCTCGGCAGCGTGCGCTACAACCTCAAGGAAGTGGAACAGACCCTCGGCCGCCTGAAGGAACAGCTGCGCAAGATGGATGGCGAATCGGAAGCGCAGATGCTGTCGCGCTACCAGAATGCCTCCAGCAAGGGCGCCAGCGATTTCGATCCACTGGAACTGGATCGCTTCTCCAACATGCAGCAACTGTCGCGGGCCATTACCGAGTCCATCACCGACCTCTCCAACCTGCAGGAAATGCTGGGTGAATCCGTGCGCCAGGCCGAAACCCTGCTGGTGCAGCAATCGCGCGTCAGCAGCGACCTGCAGGAAGGCCTGATGAAGACGCGCATGACGCCCTTTGGCAGCGCCGCTCCGCGGCTGCGCCGCGTGGTCCGCGCCGCGGCGGCGGAAACCGGCAAGCGCGCGCGTCTGCAGCTGCGCATGGCCGGCAGCAATGACCAACTGGACCGCAATGTGCTGGAACGCATCACCGCGCCGCTGGAGCATATGCTGCGCAATGCGGTGGTGCACGGCATCGAAGCGCCGCGCGACCGCATCAAGGCGGGCAAGCCGGAAGAAGGCGAGATCATCGTGACGGTGGAAGCCGAAGCCACCGAATTCGTGCTGCGGGTGGAAGATGACGGCAACGGTGTCAACCTCGATGCGGTGCGCAAACGCGCCATAGAACGTGGCCTGCTGAAACGGAACGAGGAAATCTCCGACCAGGCCCTGACCGAATTCATCCTGGAAAGCGGGTTTTCAACGGCTACCACCGTCACCGGGCTGGCCGGCCGCGGCGTTGGTATGGACGTGGTGAACAGCGAGATCAAGCAGATCGGCGGTTCGATGGACATCGACAGCCACAGCGGCAAGGGCACCTGCTTCACCATTCGCATTCCGTTCAGCCTGGCGGTAATGCAGGCCATTGGCGTTAATGTGGGTGAGCAGCAGTTCTTCGTGCCCCTGAACAGCGTCAGCGGCGTGGCCCGCATCTCACCGGCCGAGTACTCGAAGCTCATTCGGCAGGAACAGCCCGAATACGAGTTCGCCGGTGAGAAATACCCGGTGATGGAGCTTGAAACCCTGCTGGGCGGCACAACAGCGGCGCAGCCATCGGGCAATATTTCCCTGCTGATGATCCGCGCCGGTGACCACAAGGCGGCGTTCCGAGTGACCGAATTGCAGGGGCACCAGGAAGTGGTCATGAAGCCGGTGGGCCCGCAGATCAGCAGCATTCCCGGCATTCTCGGCGCCACCATCAGCGCCGATGGCCGTGTGGTGCTGATCCTTGACATCGGTCCGCTGATCCGCCGTGGCCTGGCGCAGCAGGTGGCGGTGGCGCCGGTTGTGGCGGCCACTCCAAAGCCGGTGGAAAAAGTCCGCCCGCCCCTGGTGATGGTGGTGGACGATTCCATCACCATGCGCAAAGTCACCTCACGCGTGCTGGAAAACCACGCGGTGGAGGTGATGACCGCCCAGGATGGCCTGGATGCCATCGAAAACCTGCACGAACGCGTACCCGACCTGATGCTGCTGGATATCGAAATGCCGCGCATGGATGGCTACGAACTGGCGGAGCATGTGCGTGCCGACCCGAGGTTGCGGCATGTTCCGATTGTGATGATCACATCGCGCGCCGGGCAGAAACACCGCAAGCGCGCGCGGGATGCCGGGGCCAATGACTACATGACCAAGCCTTACCAGGAAGCTGAGCTGGTGGCGAAAGTGAGCGAAATGTTGAACATCGACCTGAAACAGAAGAGGGCGGAAAAAGCATGAGCACCCATATTGCCAGGCACGGCCCGCAGTACGGCTCGGAACAAAGGGCTGCTTCACGCAGCAGCAGGGAGCCCAGCCGCAGCGAACAGTATTCGGCCGGCAAGGGCCTGAACGGCACGGCGGGCAAGATTCCCTCGGTGCACTGCATGCTGGCGCCTCTGGAACATGCCGCACTGCTGTTGCCAACCCAGGTGGTGGCTGAGGTGATCGAGTACCAGCAACCCGACCCCATCAGCCAGACGCCCGACTGGTTCCTGGGCCAGATCGATTGGGAAAACCGCCACATTCCGGTATTCAGCTACTCGGCTCTGATCAACGGTTCGGCGCCGGCCAACGTCAACAGCCGCAACCGCATCATGATCGTGAAATCGTTGACTGAATCGGCGCGTGTGCCCTACCTCGGTTTCCTGGTCAGCGACATACCACGCCTGGTGAACGTACTGCCCGACCTGCTGACCAATACCGGTGATGAGAACAAATCGCTGGGCGTATTCTGCCACGTGATGGTCGACCAGCAGCGCGCGGTCATCCCCGACCTGGAACGGCTGACGCACCTGGTAACGCATGTGGCCTATGGCGCCCTGCCCATCACCCAGGTGGAAAATTAGGGAAGCCTGGACAAACCGGAGCTTCCCAAGGGTAACGCCCCGAAATCAGCCAAAATCTCCGGCCATGGCCTGCAGGATGGCAAGAGCCGCCGGCCCGGCGGTTTCCGTGCGCAGGATCCGGGGGCCGATGGACACAGGCTTCACTCCGCTGCGCAACAACAGATCCATTTCCTGCTCTTCAAACCCGCCTTCCGGACCCACCAGGATCTCCACCGCCTGCGGCGCCTCCAGCCGGGCGAGCGGCGGATGATCGCCGGGAGCCAACACCAACCGCATTCCGTCAGCCGTCGATGCCACCCATCCGGCGAGGTCCAGCGGCGGGCGCAGCTCCGGCAATCGCGCCCGGCCACATTGCTCGCAGGCGGAAATCGTCACTTTCCGCCAATGCGCCATGCGCGATTCGAGCTTTTCGGGCTTGAGCCGGACCTCGGTGCGCAACGCTTCCACTGGCTGGAACACGGTTAAACCCAGCTCGGTTGCTTTCTGCAGGGCAAAGTCGGTGCGCTCGCCGCGAGCCAGCGACTGTACCAGCACCGAAAGCAGGGGGGACTCCGGCCGGGCCGGCAAGCGCGCCGTGATACTGGCCACGATTCCGTTCTTGCTGGCTTTCTCCACGGTTGCCGCATAATCAAAGCCATCGCCATTGAACAGCACCAGCGGTTGTCCGGCCACCACGCGCAGCACCCGCGACAGGTAATGGGAACTGGCTGCATCCAGCAACACGTGGTGGTCCGGCTGCAGCGGCTCGTCGGTGTGAATACGGTGAATTCTCATTCAGCTGGCACTCCGCTTGAGGCATACGCCCCGCAGGGTTTGTTATCATGGCGGCTGCAGGTTCGAAGTTCATTGTAATGTCCTGCACCAGATCTGTGAACGCAGCCGGAGCGGGAACGAAGCTGCCCATAGAATAGTTGAAGTGCCAGCGGGCTTGTGACGTCACGCTCCTGAACACGGCGAGGCCGCCACGGGATGACACCGAGGCTGGCACGAGACTGGCGGGAGACCGCTGTTAATCGAATGGACCCATCCATGCAGGACATTTCCCCACAATCCGCCCGGGACGGAGCACGCGCTGCTCCTGCGGGTACTCTGAATGCTGCCCTCGACGCTGCGTTGCGGGCCGCCAGGCTGTCGGCCGATCTGATCCGGCATTACTACCACGGGAATTTCGATGTGGAAATCAAGGCTGACCGGACTCCTGTCACCGTGGCCGATCGCGAGTCCGAGCACATCATTCGGCAAACCCTGCTGGATGCCTTTCCTGAGCACGGGTTTTATGGCGAGGAAACCGGCACCAGCAAAGGCGATGCCGAATACCTGTGGCTGGTGGACCCGATCGATGGCACCAAGAGTTTCGTGGCCGGATACGGCATGTTCTCCACCCAGATCGCACTGATGCATCGTGGTGAGCTGGTGCTCGGTGTTTCCTCTGCCCCGGCTTACGAGGAAATGGCCTGGGCCGTGCGTGGCGGTGAAGTGATGGTGAACGACAAGCCTGCCAGGCTGCGGCCCTGCAGCGAACTCAGCCAAGCAGCTGTTTCCACCGGCAATATCCAGAGCCTGGCGCGGTCTGATCGCTGGCGGGCATTGGGTCAAATACTGGCGCAGGCCAACCGCACCCGCGGCTACGGCGATTACTATCATTACCACCGCCTTGCGGCCGGGCAGATCGACGCCGTGATCGAATCGGATGTGAACATTCTCGATATCGCGGCGCTGGCTGTCATTGTTGAAACTGCCGGAGGCGTATTCACCGACCTGCAAGGATGCAAGCCGGGCCTGGAAACCCGTTCGGTGCTGGCCGCGGGCCCTGAACTGCACGCAAAGCTGCTGCGACACCTGAACGGATAATCAGAATGACAGACAAGACCGAGCGGTCGTTACCGCAAATTCACGCCACAAGGTTGCGCGACCCCAGCAAGCTGTTCCAGATAGAGCAGCTGGACCTGGAGTTCTCCAACGGCGCCAAACGCACTTACGAGCGCATGAAGTCCAGCGGCCTCGGTGCGGTGATCATCGTTCCCATGCTGGATGAGAACACCGTGCTGCTGGTGCGCGAATACGCGGTCGGCCTGCACCACTACGAAATCGGCCTGCCCAAGGGTCGGTTGGAGCCAGGTGAGAGCATTCTTGAAGGCGCGCAACGCGAGCTGAAAGAAGAAATCGGCTATGGCGCGCGCGACCTGCGCGAACTCACCCGGCTCAGCCTGGCACCGGGATACATGACCCACATCACCCGTGTGGTGCTGGCGCGTGACCTGTACCCGGAAAAGCTGGAAGGCGATGAGCCGGAAGAACTCGAGGTCGTGCCCTGGCCCATCCACGACCTGCTGCCCATCACCCGGCGCGATGACTGCACCGAGGGCCGCAGCATTGCCGCCCTTTACATCGCCCGCGATTTCCTCGCGGCGGAGAAGGCGACGGGCAACACCGCAACCACGGAAAGTGGCGCATGAGTGTGAAACCGGACCTGGAACTGCTTGAGCAGGTAACTGAAATCAGCCGGCTGGCCGGCCATGCCATCATGGACATTTACCGCCAGGGTATCGAAGTGACCAGCAAGGATGATGACTCACCGCTGACCCAGGCCGACCTGGCCAGCCACGCGATCATCCTGAAGAAGCTGCACGAGCTCACGCCCAAGACGCCGTGCCTGTCGGAGGAGGCCGCCGACATCGACTTTGCCACCCGTTCGGGCTGGCGCGAGTACTGGCTGATCGACCCGCTGGATGGCACCAAGGAATTCATCAAACGCAATGGCGAATTCACCGTCAATATAGCGCTCATCCGTGACCATGAGCCGGTGCTCGGGGTAGTGCATATTCCCGTCAGCGAAGAGAGTTTCTGCGGCGGCGAGAACCTTGGCGCCTGGCGCGTCGATGACCAGGGCCAAAAGAGCGCGATCCGGGTGCGCAGCACCCGCGCCTATCCCCTGATCGTGGTCGGCAGCCGATCCCATGCCAACCCCAGGCTTGAGCAGTATCTGCAGCAACTCGGCGAACATGAACTGATCAGCATGGGAAGTTCACTCAAGTTCTGCGTGGTAGCGGAAGGCAAGGCGGATTTCTATCCGCGCCTGGGCCCCACCTCGGAGTGGGACACGGCAGCAGCCCATGCCGTGGTGCTGGCGGCGGGCGGCAAGGTGGTGCAACTGGATGGCCGGCCCTTGCGCTACAACCTCAAGGATTCCCTGCTGAACCCCGAGTTCCTGGTGATTGCCGACGATTCCGCCGGTTACCTGGAAATTTTCAGCCAATACGCAGCCGGCTGATCACAATCTTAGGGCTTCAGCACCACCAGCAGAACGGTTATGATCAGTACCAGCGTGGGATATTCATTGAACCAGCGGAACCACTTGTGGCCATGCCTGATTTCATCGCGCGCGAAAGCGGCCACCAGGCGCGCGCATTGCCAGTGGAAATAGACCAGGCTTGCCACCAGCAGCAACTTCACCTGCATCCAGCCGGATGACAGCCATGCGGGTACCAGCAGCAACAGCAGCAAGCCGAATACGCAGGCCAGCACTCCGCCGATATGCATCATCACCAACAGGCGGCGCTCCATCGTTTTGTATGCCGCCCGTACCGCAGCCTCATCCGTCATGGCGTGGTATACGAACAGGCGTGGCAAGTAGAACAGCCCGGCAAACCAGGTAACCATGAAGATGATATGAAACGCTTTTAACCAGAGCATTTGTGCATTGTCTCCGAGACAAGACGATCTGACCAGCTTGACGAGGTGGCCACAAGCGCGTATAAACTGCAACCAGTTTTGGGGCCTGCAGTATGTGTGGCCATTAAAAATAACAACACAATAAAACATAACTCAAAGAAAAACCTGCGGGGACTAAGCGGCTTAGGCCGCTTTTTTGTCGCCCGCGTTTTTTGACAGACCGTGTTTTTTTTCTTTTGAGGAACCCCAAAGCCCATGCTGCATTCTAAGCTCACGCGCACACCCGCAGCTGGTTGATGTCACCCCATGAATACTGAACAGACTTCACTCCCGGGCAATGGCCAGGTCCCGGAGCCAGGCCGGCCACGCAAAACGCTTCGCAGCCGCTTTTACCTGTTGCTGAAAGTCCTGTTGGCGCTGGCCGTGCTGTATACCGTGCATGCTGTTTCAGTCCGCTGGGCGCAACCCGAACTCGAGGCCAAGAAAGTGCGGATTCGCGCGCTGAGGGCTGAAGTCAAGGAACTCGGCCGCCGCGTGGAATCCAGCCGCGTGAGACAGAAAGTGGCCGAGCGCCAGGTGGAAGTGCTGCGCCAGGCGAACAACCTGTTGCGCCAGGAGGAGAGTAATCGCCAGGCAGAGATGCAAAGGCTGCAGGGCGAGGTCGATTTCTACCAGCGCCTGGCAGGTACCAGCGGGTCGCAGGAAGGCCTGGCGGTTTACCAGCTGGAAATGCAAACCACGGCGTCCCCGCAGGTGTACCGCTTTGTTCTGACCCTCACGCAGAACCTGCGACGCTCCGCCATCGTCAGCGGTACCGCCAGCCTCGAACTGCAGGGCACGCAAGGTGACAAAGCCATCACGCTGAAGTGGAAGGACCTCAGCACCGGCCATGCCGCGCGGCCGGAATTCCGCTTCAAGTACTTCCAGCAGCTCGATGGATACCTGACGATTCCGGGCGATTTCCAGCCCGAACGCGTACGGGTTTCGCTCAATGCCAAGGGCTCCAGGCAAACGCCCGGCAGGGATTTCAGCTGGTCTGAGCTGATGCAGCCCGCGATCGCCGCGCCACTGCCATCGGCCCCCGCGGAGAACGACGAGGCGCTGGAACATGAAGTGGAAGAAAGGGGATCAAACCCCTGAACCCGCCGTCGCCAGGGGTCGCCGGATATTGAATTCCGGCCGTTCCGCCGCCATGTTGTTATCCAGTAGATTACGGAATAACCTATAAAGCCATGAGCAACGCCAGCGTTCAAAATCCGCCCGCCACCGGGCC
>CBFGWJ010000003.1:0-20390 GCA_965652335.1 uncultured Gammaproteobacteria bacterium
TCGGTGCCCTTGAGCCAATCCTCGTAGGCCACGGCGTTCTTCAGGCTGGTTGCCGGCATGTGGGCGGCATCGGTAAGAATGATGTACTTTTCAACCGTGGGCAGCTTGTCGGCAATGGCCTGCAGCACCGGCACAAAAGTAAGGTCAACGAAAACCATGCGGTCTTCGGCATGGTTGATGATGTACACCAGCTGTTCGGAAAACAGCCGCGGGTTCAGCGTGTGGCAGATTGCGCCGATGCCCATGATGCCAAACCAGGCTTCCACGTGCCGGTCGGTGTTCCAGGCCATGGTGCCGATGCGGTCGCCCAGTTTCACCCCATCACGCTCCAGTGCTTGCGCAACCCGCAATGCCCGCAGCCGCAGCTCGGCCAGCGTGTAGCGGCGGATCGGCCCTTCCACCGAGCGGGTGACCATTTCCCGTTCGCCGTGGTTCAGTGCTCCGTGGTCCAACATCTTGCTGACCAGCAATGGCCAGTCCTGCATCAATCCCAGCATGTGCGCTCCCGTGTGTTCCGGATGATTTGATCTTGTGGATACGATTCTAGACGGCTTTGGTCCGGGTGACACCTACCCCGGCCTGTTCACACCACTTCAATGACCGCTGCCGGCATGATTTTCCCGGCCGCGCATGCTAGCCTCGGTTTCCATGCGCATCGTCGTCAGCTCACAGAACCCGGTGAAAATTGCCGCCTGCAAAAAGGCCTTTGGCCTGGCTTTTCCGGATCAGCAGGCCGAGTTCATCGCGGTTTCCGTGCCATCCGGCGTCAGCGACCAGCCGGGCTCTGATGACGAAAGCCGCCGTGGCGCCCAGAACCGCGCCCGCAATGCGTGGCAAGATCACCCCGATGCGGATTACTGGGTTGGCCTGGAGGGTGGTCTGGAATGGATCGACGGGGAACCCCTGGCTTCGGCCTGGATGGTGGTGATCGATCGCGATGGCAGGCTGGGCCAGGCGCGAACGCCCACCCTGCCACTGCCGCCTGCCGTGAAACAGCTGCTGCTGCAGGGGCTGGAACTCGGGACAGCCAATGACCGGGTTTTCGATACCGCCCACAGCAAACAGGCAGGCGGAGCCTATGGCCTGCTCACCGACAATCGCATGACGCGTGAAAGCGTCTACGCCGAGGCCCTGACCCTTGCGCTGTTGCGCTTCGTGCATCCCTTGTGGAACGAAACCTGCTGATCTCCCGGTGCTGGACAGCAAGCGCTGGAACTCGGCACACTCCATCCCCATCTACCGAATGAATCACTGAATAAACCTTTGAACCCATACCTGCAGGAATAGCCATGTACGATTGCACTCGAAATTACATCAACGGCGAATGGCTGGCTTCGTCTTCCGGCGAAGTCCGCGACATCATCAACCCGGCCACCGGACAAAGCGTGGGCAAGGTCAGCCTTGGCAATGCCGCCGATGTCGACCTGGCGGTGAAAGCCGCGCGTGCCGCATTTGCCAGCTACTCCCAGACCACCGTGCAGGAACGTATGGACCTGCTGCAGGCCATCCTGGATGAATTCGCCAAACGCAATGACGAAATCGGCGATGCCATCAGCGCCGAAATGGGCGCGCCGATTGGCCTGGCGCGCGGCGGCCAGGCCGGCAGCGGGCCGCAACACATCAAGGCCGCGCTGGAAGTGCTGAAAACATTTGAATTCACCGAAAAAGCCGGCAATGCCACGGTCATCAAGGAACCGATTGGCGTGTGCGGCCTGATTACACCGTGGAACTGGCCGATGAACCAGATTGCGGTGAAGGTGGCGCCGGCGCTGGCAGCCGGCTGCACCATGGTGCTCAAACCCAGCGAAATCGCGCCCATCGATGCCACGATCTTCGCCGAAGTGCTGCATGCCGCCGGTGTTCCCGCCGGCGTGTTCAACCTGGTGCATGGCGATGGTCCGGGCGTGGGAGCGCCACTGTCAGCCCACCCGGATGTGGACATGATCTCCTTTACCGGCTCCACCCGAGCGGGAATCCTGGTGAGCAAGGCAGCAGCCGATACGGTCAAGCGCGTGGCGCTGGAACTGGGCGGCAAATCACCCAACATCATTCTTGAAGATGCGCCGCTGGAGCAGGCGGTGAAGAAAGGCGTGCGCGATGTGATGCTCAATACCGGCCAGTCCTGCAATGCGCCCACCCGCATGCTGGTGCCGCGCTCGAAATATGACGAGGCGGTGGAAATCGCCCGTAACGTGGCGGAAAAAGTAAAAGTGGGTGATCCGCAAAACGCGGATTCCCACATGGGTCCGCTGGTCAGCGCCAACCAGTGGAACCGCGTGCAATCGCTGATTGAGAAAGGCATTGCCGAGGGCGCCCGCGTGGTAACCGGTGGCCCGGGCAAGCCGGAAGGCCTGGAAGCCGGTGCTTATGTCAAACCGACGGTGTTTGCCGATGTGAACAACCGAATGACCATTGCGCGCGAGGAAATTTTCGGCCCGGTGATCTGCCTGATTCCCTACGACACGGTGGAT
The DNA here is from genome assembly GCA_965652335.1 of uncultured Gammaproteobacteria bacterium. Taxonomy (GTDB): domain Bacteria; phylum Pseudomonadota; class Gammaproteobacteria; order Xanthomonadales; family SZUA-36; genus JAWXBM01. The sequence goes on from CBFGWJ010000003.1 coordinate 2,472, forward strand.
GAAGCCGTGGAGATCGCCAACGATACGATTTACGGGCTATCGGCCTATGTGTACGGCGGCAGTCCCGAATCAGCCCTGGCGGTGGGTAAACGACTGCGCGCGGGCATGGTGCACATCAACGGCGCCGGCCTGGATTCCATGGCACCCTTCGGCGGGTACAAGCAATCCGGCAACGGCCGTGAATGGGGCGCCGAAGGCGTCGAGGAGTTCCTTGAACACAAGGCTGTCATGGGCGCCTGATTCTCCAGCCACAGGTCGACAGTAAACCGCATTCCACCTGTGGGAGCGGGCCATGCCCGCAACGGCCATCCAGGGTCGGCAGCATGGCTGCCTCCTACACATGCACCTGTGAAAGGAAGGCGTCAATGGCAGCAACGGCTTCCGGCTCATCCAGCAGGGGCGCGTGGCCGCGGTTGGCCACTTTCACATGCTGCATATGCGGCTGGGCCACACGCATTTTCCGCACCAGTTCATCCGGCAGCACATCGGAAATGGCGCCCTGAATCAGCAGGCAGGGCATGGTCACCCGGTGGAAGGAATCCCAGGGATCGATGTAAACGCCTGCCACGCGTTTGGCCCAGCCATGGCGGTTGGCCCACTGCAACCACTTCACTGCAGCCGGTGGTTCGCGCAAAACGCGGCCGATGGCCGGGTCCATATCCGGTTCCGGTTTGCCCGCTGAATTTTCGCGATAAGAAAGTTTGACGAACTCGCGCCAGAACTCCATCGGCATGTCCGGCATGGCGATTTCATAGGCTGCCTTGACCTGCAGCGCCGCCTCTTCCCAGTTTTGCGCTGGCGGGTAACGCCCGGCGTAGCTCATGATGCGTTGCACCGCGGCTTGCGGCAGTTCCGGCCCCACGTCGTTGATCACCACGCCGCGCAAGCGCTGCGGCTGCTGGTCGGCCATGATCATGGCCATCAGGCCACCCATGGAAGTGCCGATCACGGTGACTTTCTGCAACTTCAGGCTATCCAGCAACCTCCAGGCGTCTTTCACGTACTGCCCGGGGTTGTAGCGGATCGGCCGCGGGTCGCGGTCCGACTGGCCGCGTCCACGGACATCAACGCTGATCACCCGGTACTCGCCGGCAAGGTGTTCCGCCAGGTTGTGGAAATCCTTGCTGTTGCGCGTCAGGCCATGCAGGCACAGAACCACCCGATCGCTGCTGCCGTAATCACGGTAATAGAGTGACAGCCCATCTGCCGACCGGTAATGCTGCTCGGTGTAGCTCATGGAATATTCCTGTTCTCAGTACTTAACGCGCTGTCCAGCCGCCATCGATGGGCAGAATACTGCCGGTGATGCTGCCGGCACTGTCAGTGCACAGGTACACCGCCAGGTCAGCCACCTGCTGGATGGTGATCATTTTCTTGCTGGGCTGCGCCGCCAGCATCACGTCGCGCACCACTTCTTCCTCAGTGATTCCACGCGCCCGGGCGGTATCGGCAATCTGCCCGAGAACCAGCGGGGTTTCCACGTAACCCGGCGCGATGGCGTTGACCGTGATGTTCTTTTCGGCCAGCTCGAGCGCGATGGTCTTGGTCAGGCCGGCAATGCCGTGCTTGGCGGCCACGTAGGCCGACTTGAATGGCGAAGCCACCAGGGCATGGGCGGAGGCCACATTGATGATACGCCCCCAGCCCCGCTCCACCATGGCCGGTATCGCCGCCCGGCAGGTATGGAATGCCGAGCTCAGGTTGATGGCGATGATGTCATTCCACTTGTCCACCGGAAAGGATTCGACCGGCGAGACATACTGGATGCCGGCGTTGTTGACCAGGATATCGACAGCACCACAACGCGTAATGATCGCGTCAACCATTCCGGCAATCTGTTCCGGCCGGCGCATGTCGGCCGGCGAATAAGCCACCTCCACGCCGGACTCCCGCGCCAGCCTGGCACGGGTGGCTTCGATTTCGCCGGGATCGCCAAAGCCGTTCAGGGTGACCTGGCATCCGGCTGCCGCCAATGCGCTGGCGATGCCAAGACCGATACCGGAAGTCGAACCGGTCACCAGCGCCGTCTTGCCTCGCAGGCTGGTCATTCGGTGTGAAGGTCGCGCTCAACCCGGCGCGAAGCGATGAACATCAGGGCACTGGCCAGCAGGTAGAACCCGGTGCCGGCCACGATGGAATAGCGCAGTGCGTGTTCGGCGAAATGAGCGGTCAATGAATCAGACAGCGCGCCCAGCGCCCAGGTACCAACGCCGATACCCAGCAGGTTATTGATGAACAGGAACACAGCCGATGCCGTGGCCCGCATGTCGGGCCGCACCATGTGCTGGATGGTGGTGACCACCGGACCCAGCCAGACCAGGCCGAGGGCCGTGGGCAGCAGCGACACCAGCACACACAGGGTCAGGCTGGGTGTCAAAATGGCCAGAACCTGCAGAGGCAGGATCACCAGCCAGGCCCAGGCAGGAATGGTGAGGTAACGGCGGGGTTTGTCCGGACCCAGACGATCGGCCAGCCAGCCTCCACCCCATATTCCCGCCATGCCACCCACCAGCATGATGGAACCGAATATCAGCGAGGCATCCAGCAGGCTGAGCCCGAAACTGCGCACGAAAAAGGACGGCAGCCAGAAAAACAGCCCGTAGCCCATCATCGATGAGCATGAAGCAGCCAGCCCGATCAGCCAGAAGCTCGGTTTTCCGACCAGGGTCCGGATGATTTCGCCCAACCCGGGCGCCGTGGTCACCGCCGGTTTCTTGTCAAATGCCCCGCGCGGCGGTTCCTTTACCAGCAACCGGAATACCGGCGCCAGCGCAATACCGGCCAGGCCTACGATGAAAAATGCCGTGCGCCAGTCGATCATATGGGCGATCACGCCACCAAAAACGATTCCCAGCGCCCCGCCAATGGGAATGCCAAATGAATAAAAGGCCAGGGCTCGCGCGCGTTGGTGGGGTGGAAAATAATCCGCAATCAGCGAATAAGCGGGGGCAACACCACCCGCTTCACCCACACCCACGCCCAGGCGGGCCAGGAACAGCTGCCAGAAACTGTTGGCCAGGCCGCAAACCGCCGTCATCGCACTCCACAGGGTCAAGGCGATGGTCATGATCCAGGTGCGGCTGTAGCGGTCGGCCAGCATGGCAATCGGAATGCCGAGGCCGGTATAGAACAGCGCGAAAGCGAGCCCGCCCATCAACCCCAGTTCGCTGTCACTCAGCCCCAGGTCCGCCTTGATCGGAATGGCCAGGATGCCGACGATCTGCCGGTCGATGAAATTGAACGTGTACACCACCAGCAGCAACACCAGGGTGAGGTTGCGGCGAGCGGGAATGGAATGCGGGTGGTGGGCTTCCAGGGTGGTGTCCGTCATGTCGCTAACGATACTTGATTCGTTGCTGTCCAGCTATTGCAGGCAAATGGGCTCCGGCCAGCCTCAAGGGGCTGGCCGGAACCTGCTGCTGGATCAATAGCGGTATTCCACAGACAGCGTGTAGGTGCGCGGATCGCCGTAATAGGCCGTCTGGATGTTGGCCACGCTGCGGAATTCCTGGCCTTCCACCTTGTACAACTCATCGGCGGCATTCTTGATACCGGCCATCACCGTCCATTTGCCGTCCGGGTTCACCCAGCTGACAAAGCCGTTCAGCACCCAGTAATCACCTTCGGTCAGCGGCGCCACATTTTCCACGCTCAGCCACATGGCATCACGGTAATTGGCATCGGCAGCGAAGTTCAGCGAGCTTCCGTCCGAAAGGCTGAAGGTGTACATGCCGGCGAAACGGGCAGTCCATTCGGGCGCAAAGGCCGGCTGGTCTTCCACCCCATCGGAGCCGGTAAATCCGCCGTCACCGTATTCGGCATCGAGGTAGCCGATCTGGGTGGAAAGCTGCAGGGCATCCGTTGGCAACCAGTTCAGCTCGACTTCAGCGCCTTTGATGTCCAGGTTGGCGGCATTCAGCACGGGGAAGCGGAAGTTCAGGCCATCGCCTTCTGAAATGCGCGCCTGGAAGTCATCGTACTTGCTCATGAATACGGTGTAATTGGCCTGCAGACGTCCATCCGCCATGGTGGTCTTGGCGCCGAGTTCACCGGTCCAGACCTCTTCCGGATCAAAGGCGCTCACATCGGCCGCACTGTTGGCGCGGCCATTGAAGCCACCGCTCTTGAAGCCCTTGGCCAGGCGGCCGTAAAGCCGCACGTCGTCGCTCAGGGCATAATCCAGGGTGAAGGTCGGCGTCCACGATTCCCAGCTGCCGGAGTCATTGAAAAAGAACTGTGGGTCAAAGGTACCCAGCAGGTTGGTAAACAGGCTGGTAGTGCGGAAATAGTCCTTCTCTTCCTTGGTAAAGCGCAAACCCACTCCCAGGGTCCAGGCTTCGGCGAACTGCCAGTCAGCCTGGCCGAACACGGCGTAACTCCTGGTTTCCAGGTCATCATCAACCGTACGCAGGGCGTCGATGGGAAGGGTTGCAAACCTCAACCAGTCGTCGGCCCAGGCATCCTGGTGCGAGCTGATTTCCTCGTTGAGGTAGTAAAGCCCGGCAACCCAGTCCACGCTGCCACTGCTGCCCAGCAACTGGAACTCCTGGCTGAACTGGTTCTGGTCCACACCCACGAATACATCACCCAGCGAGAAATTGCTGGCGTCGATGTCAATGAACAGGTCCGCGTCCAGGTCGCGGTAGGCGGTGATGGAGCGCAGCGTAACCGGGTCACTCAGGTCCCAGTTGATCGTCATGCTGACACCGGAATTGTCCACTTTCTGGCCCTTGTCGGGATCCATGTTGGTGGGCGTCTGGTAATTCCAGTCACCTGTCGGCGCCGGCTGCAGGACCACGGCGCCCAACGCCAGGTCAGTGGCGATCAGCGGCGCTTCAGCGCGGCCAAGCGTCATCGCGACATCCTCCGATGAGGTGTCGACCGCAAACACGATGTTGAGGTCGTCAGAAACATCCAGGTTGGCTTTCAGACGCGCGGTGGTGTTGTTCTCGTCGTTGAACTCCTCGCCGGTCAGTGGATCTGTAACAAAACCATCACGTTCATCGTGGATCGCACTGAAGCCCAGTGACAGGCTGTCCGTGACCGGCCCGGAAATGTATCCGCGCGCCTGCACGCGCCCGTAATTGCCCACCAGCAACCCGGCCTGGGCTTCAAGCTCATCCCCCGGCGTGCGGGTGATCAGGCGAATGGCGCCACCAGGGGTGTTCTTGCCGTAGAGGGTGCCCTGCGGGCCACGCAGCACCTCGATGCGCTCGATGTCATACAGCTTGAACAGGGAACCCTGAATGCGCGACATGTAGACGTCATCAACGTAAACACCTACCGCCGGATCAAAGGTCTGCAGTGCATCAGGCTGGCCCACACCGCGGATGAAGGCATTCACGCTGGAATTGGAGCCACGGCCTTGCACCAGGTTGAGATTGGGCACCGCGCCCTGCAGCGAGTCGAGATTGTCGGCCTGCAGGGCCTCCAGCTGCTCAGCGGTGAAGGCGCTGATCGACATGGGAACTTCCTGCAGCGCCTGTTCCCGGCGCTGGGCCGTTACCACCACCTCTTCCAACAGCGGCGAGTCTTCGCCATCCCCGGTTTGGGCTTTGACGCCCAGCGGGGCGGCACCAGCAACAAGCGCCAGGGAAATGGCCGCAGCCAGTGAATAGGATGTGATTCGCTGATGGTTAAGTTTGTGTGACGTGTGCATTGTTTCCTCCGTCCTGTCTGCTATTCGAGACTGTGACTGTGTTGGGCCTTATGTGGCCTGGTTGCCAGTTCTTGCGCTGGCGGTTGGTTCAAAGCTTTTCAAAGCAAAATCGGCCAGCAGCTGGTTGAAGCGCTGGGGCTCGTCAAGGTGTGGAGCGTGTCCTGAGCGGGTGAACAATTCGAATCGCGCAGCGGGAATCTGCCCTGCCACCCATTCACCCGCGGGAACACGGTACAGCGCGCTTTGCCGGCCCGATACCACCAGCGTGGGGATGGAAATTTTCGGCAGGAATGTCCGAAAGTCCTGCTCCACCATCAGGCTCCAGATTCTGGCCATGCTGGCGGCGTGGTTGTTGATGGCAGAGTGCTTGATTCTCGTCATCAGGCTCGGCGCGGAGCCTGCCGCTGTGGGGTTCGAGAGCCGGGGCGCAAGCAGTTCGACATAGGCTGGCCAGTCGGTTTCGATCAGCTCAATTTCGCGATCAAAAGCATGGTGATCCGTGCCGGCGCGCAAACCGAAAGTCCATTCCGCGTCATTCAGCAACCGTGGCACCATGTCCACGGTAACCAGCGCGGCAATGTCGGATTCGGGATGGCGTTGCAGCAGATCCCAGGCGACCATCGCACCCAACGACCAACCCAGCAGGCAAATGCGGTCCAGCTTCAGGGTGGCAATCAGTTCGGCCAGCGAATCCGCCAGGCTGGCAAATGCGCTACCCGCGGAGAACTCACCGGATGCTCCATGGCCGGGAAGGTCGGGGACAACCAGACGAAAGCGCCCGGCCAGCGCCGATACCTGTTCATCGAACAACTCGCCACTGACGCCCCAGCCATGAACGAGTAACATGACCGGGCCATTACCGTGGTCGCGGTATGCCAGCCGCGAACCGTTTCTGAGTTCAATTGTGTGCATTTGATCCTGGTGGATTCGTTATTTTTGCCGCCGGAATGTGCGGTTCCGGCTTGTCAACTGCGCGCCAGTATGCAAGATTATGAAACATGAATCAACATTCAACTTCTGAAAAACTGCCCAAAACCAGCCGCGGCCAGAAAACCCGCGAAAAGCTGTTGAAAGCCGCCGAGGCAGAATTCGGCGCCCGCGGGTTTCACGCCGTAGCCATCAGTGACATCACGCGCAGCGCCGGCGTCGCCCTGGGCACGTTTTACGTTTACTTTGAAAGCAAGGAAGAGATCTTCCGCGCCCTGGTCTCCTACATGGGCCGCACCGTTCGCAGTTGGGTGGCGGAACGAATCGCCGGTGCGCCGGACCGCCTGGCGGCCGAGCGCGAAGGCGTGAAGGCCTATCTGGAATTCGTACGCCAGCACAAAGGCCTGTACCGGATCATTTCCGAGTCCGAATTCGTGGCCAATGATGCCTTCATGGATCACTACATGGTGTTTGCCAAGGCCTACCAGGAAGCTCTGGCCGCGGCGGCCGGCCGCGGCGAGATCCGCGAGGGTGACTACGAAGTCTGGGCCTGGGCCATCATGGGCATGGACGTGTTCCTGGGCATGCGATTCGGCGAATGGGATGAAGGCTCGAAACCCGGCAAGGTGGCGGACGATGTCGCCGACCTGCTGGCTTATGGCCTGGCGGCCAGAACCCGCGCACCATGACCTTCCGTGTGTTCGATTTCCTGCAGCGGCGGGCAGAAATCGGGCCTCGCCGGGTGGCAGTGGAGGATTTGCCCACCGGCCTGCAACTCACTTATGGCGAGATGCATCAGCGCGCCGGCAGAACTGCGGCCCTGCTCCGCGAACAGGGTATCCAGCCCGGCGACCGCCTGGCGTTGCTGTGCCGCAACCGCATCGAGTTTTTTGAAATCCTGTTTGCCTGTGCTCGCCTGCGGGCCATTCTGGTGCCGCTGAACTGGCGCATGCCGGCTGCGGAGCTGGACGGACTGATCCAGGACTGCGGAGCCAGCCTGCTGCTGCATGGGCGTGAAGACTCAGCCGTGGCGCAGCAACTCGGCAGTGACCAGCTTCGTTTGCTGGATATCGATGCTCCGGGCCGGCAGGGGTTTGCCGAATCGCGTGATGCCCTGGGCCCGTTCGACACCAATCCGGAATGGTCCACCACGGATACCTGGTACCTGCTCTACACCTCCGGTACCACCGGCCGCCCCAAGGCGGTGATCCAGACATTCGGCATGGCCTTTGCCAATTACGTGAACATTTCCCAGGGCATGGGCTTGCGCGGAGATGACACCACGCTCTGTTTCCTGCCCCTGTTCCACAGCGGGGGTATTAACCTAACTGCCCTGCCCGCCCTGATCATGGGTGGACGGGTCCTGTTCTCTCCGGGTTTTGATGCTGACCAAACCATTAACCTTGTGCGGCAAAACCGGCTGGATACGTTTTTCGGCGTGCCGGCTGTTTACCAGGCCATCAGCGTGCACCCGCAGTTCGAGCAACTGGACCTGTCCGGCGTGCGCTGCTGGGGCTGCGGCGGCGCGGCGATTTCCGATGAACTCCTGCGGCGGTTTGCAGCACGCGGCGCGACCATCCTGAACGGCATGGGCATGACTGAAACCGGCCCAACCGCATTCCTGATGGACCCCGACCATGCGGCCGGCAAAATCGGTTCGGTAGGCAAACCGCAACTGCTGTGCCGGGTGAGGCTGGTGGGCGCCGACGGTGGGGATGTCGCGCCGGGCGAAACCGGCGAGATCTGGTTTTCCGGCGCGGGAATCACGCCCGGCTATTTCGGCAACCCGGAAGCCACGGCGGAGGCCCTGCCCGATGGAACCTGGTTGCGCAGCGGCGACCTGGGCCGGCAGGACTCGGACGGTTATTACTATGTCGTGGGGCGGCTGAAAGACATGTACATCTCCGGCGGAGAAAATGTCTACGCCGCCGAAGTGGAGAATCACCTAGCCAGCCATCCGGCCATACTTGAAGCGGCAGTGATCGGAATTCCGGACCCGCGCTGGGGTGAGTCCGGCTGCGCCTACCTGCTGCTGCGCCCTGGGCACGCGATGCCCACCCAGCCGGAACTGGAATCATTCCTGCGCGAACGACTGGCCGCCTACAAGCTGCCACGCAAAGTCATCCGGGTTGATGATTTTCCACGCACGGCTGCCGGAAAAATCCAGAAACACCTGCTGAGCCAGGCCCTGGATGAACAAGCGACATCTCCGCCATAAAGCCAAGCCGCTACTGACGGAAACAAAAAAAGAGCATGGACATGAATGCCCATGCTCTCTGCGGATGCTGTTTGCTACTGACGAGCGGCTTTGCAGCGAAAGCAGCTACTGAACAAAACCGCCCGGGGCGCCGGCAACGCCGGCTACCCGAACAGGTATCATTTCAAGTATTGCAGCTGGGTTTACAGCGGCACAACCTTGGTGGCGCAAGGGCCTTTCTGGCCTTGTCCCAATTCAAACTCTACTTTCTGGCCGTCATTCAGGGTTTTGTAACCTGAACTCTGGATTTCCGAGTGGTGAACAAACAGATCTTTACCGCCGTCATCAGGAGTGATGAAACCGTAACCTTTGCCTGCGTCGAACCACTTGACTGTACCTGTACTCATGAACTTATTTCCTCAATTAATAATAGGTCTGGCTAAACATTCCGCGACATGCGGAAATTCTGGAAGGTGTTTGCAATCACGTGAAATAAAACGCTGCCGACTCTCAGTGACTCAATGAAGAACTACTGAAGAGTATTGATGAAAAGTGGGTAAGCGCAAATTATGCATTCTTGGAGTTCCGCGTCCTGAAATCTGTTTTTCTGAAACCACAGGCTCAGGATTCGGAAGGAATTGCTGGCACCATAAAAAGGGGTTATTCAACTGAACTGTGCGCAGTGTAGCCTAAAAAGCCGGAAATAGCGCGTTTTTTATTCAAACGGCCCGGCTGGCCATGGTTGTCGCCCTGGGGCAGTTTCCGGGGGAAAGCGCTCCCCAGCATGAAAATGGTGCCGACAGGGTGATTCGAACACCCGACCTACGCATTACGAATGCGCCGCTCTACCAACTGAGCTATGCCGGCACTTGAAAGGGGCGCAAGTATATGCAAATCCGCAAAATGGCACAACACGCCGGTACCAGGGCCGGTGTTTTGGCCGGTGTTTTGGCCGGTCTTTGCGTCTGCCGTGAGATCGGGTGCTTTTCCTACAGCATTCCGGGTTGTCTTGCCATTTTCCCCACGCTCCGGCTGCACCACACTGCGCGCATGCCCGTGCTCGAATTCCGGGCTATGCGACGGAGGCACTTACCATGTTCCAACGAGACTACCACCAGAACGCAGCAGCCGGGTTTTCACTGATCGAAGTCATGATCGCAACGCTGGTGCTGGCTATCGGGGCTGCGGGACTGTCCCTGCTGCTTCTCACTTCAGTGAAGGGAACGGTCCAGGCCCAGGAGCGCAGCGAGGCTACGCGGCAAGCTGCCGAACTGGCGCAGCTGATTCATGCCAACCCGGCTGTCTGGGGACACCTGGTCCATACGCGCGAGGGCCCTGGGGCCTGCAGCCCGGAAGGAGCCTGCCCGCAACAGGCATGGGCAGAATTGCATCTGCAACAATGGCAACGTGAATTGCAGGGCAGCATTTCCGCCGCACGCGGAATCATCTGCGAGGACTCTTCGCCACTTGATGGCAACCTGGCCGATCTCGGCTGCGATGGGCAGGGTGGCGCAGTGGTCAAGGTTGTATGGCAGGAAGCTGCCGGTTCCGGCCCAGCCGCTGAACTCCAGCGGCTGGCCCTGCCCCTGCCGCAATGAAGCGGGCCTGCCCGCGGATGCAGCGGCCGACTGGCATCAGTCGCGGCAACGCCCAGGGCATGAGCCTGGTGGAGTTGTTGCTGGCGGTGACGCTCAGTTCCATTTTGACGCTGACGCTGGTGCAACTGGCTTCGGCGGCACGCGCCAGCTTCCGCCTGCAGGAGAGCCTGGCGGAGTTGCAGGAAAATTCCCGCATCTTCGCGGATCTGCTGGCGGTTCATGTCTCGGACAGCGGATTTCACCCGCAGCCCTGGCTGCATGAGGCCACTCCTGTCGGACTGATGCCCGGTTCGCGCGATGCCATCAGCCCCAACTCCGATCGTGTGGTATTCCGCAGCTGGTCTAACCGGAACTGTTTCGGATCACTCAACCCGGAGCGTGAAAGCTCGGGGCTGGCCGCCCATTACCTTCGGGAATCCATTGTGGAACTCAATAATGGCAGCCTGGTACTGAGCTGTCGCTACGGTCCTGCCGAGGATGATATGACCACGCAGGTGAACCGGCAGGGCGTCATTCCACAGGTGGAAGCATTCCAGGCCTTGTACGCCAGCGATGCCGACGGTGATGGCGAGGTCGACCAATGGGTGCGCGCCGATGAATGGCAGGACCTGGCCGGCATACTGGCTGTTCGCCTGGGTATTCTCAGCAGCAGCCGGGAGAGTGTTACCAGGCCGGAATCCAGGAATTGGCGGGTACTGGATTTCAGCTACCGGGCGCCGGTGGACGGCCGGTTACGACGGGTGACCAGCTATGCCTTGCCCCTGCACGGTGCGAGGCCATGAAGTCGAGTCTGCAAGCGCACAGAGCCGCGGCCGGCAGGCACGGAACAGTGATCCCGGATTACCGGCACCAGGAAGGGCTGGTGCTGCTTCTCAGCCTCGCCCTGCTGGCCGGCCTGAGCCTGCTGGCCCTGCTCGCGGCCACCAGCATGCTGCAACAACAGCAAATGGCGGCCAACCATGCCGACGGGGAACTGGCCAGGTTCTCGGCCAAGGCCGCGGTGTACGCCGGGGAAAACCTGCTACTTGCCCTGCCCGATGAGTACCGCACCGAAAACTGCTTGCAAGACTGCTTTGCCGAACCGGCACATTTCCTCTTCATGGACCCCGCAACAGCACCGACCGATCCTGAATTCCTGCCGGATGAGTGGTGGCTTGAGTGGGGACAGCCATTGCGTACAGAACCAGCGACTGATGTGCCCGGTTCAGGCGCTGGGTCTGCCTGGCCGTTTCCGGGCCGCAACCCTCCGGTATTCACGCTTCAGGAACTTGAATTCCTGCCAGCCAGCCAACCTTTGCCAGAAGAACTTCCACAAATTGCCGGAGTTGGTTATTACCAGATTCTGGGCCGGGGAACGGGCACCGGAGTGGCCAGCACTCATGTTGCCGAATCCATATTCGCCAGGCCGTGGCTGGCCGGAACCGAACTGCAACAGGAGGCCTTCCCCGGCTGCAGCCAGTTCCGCCATCAGGTGGATTGCGGACGCATGGCATACCGGGAGCGGCGCTGATGCACACCGCCAGAATGCTGTATCACCATCGACAGCAGGGCGTTCGGCCTGAGCGGCATTACGGGTTCAGCCTGCTGGAACTGATGCTGGTGTTGCTGTTGGTGACGGTGCTGGTTGCCATGGCTGTTCCCAGTTACCAGCAGTATCGGTTGCGGGTAAACCGGGCCACCGCCATCGAGACCCTGCTGGTCGTTGCCAGCTGCCAGCACGGCATTTATGCGCGGGACTTTCACTTCGACACCCGCCGCTGCCTGCCCGAGTCCCCGGATGGCCATTACCACTTTCGAATGGACCCGGACGATACCGCCAGCACCACCGTGTTCACCGTGATTGCCATCCCGCAAGCAGCGCAGCAACTGGACCATTGCCAGGAGCTGAGGCTGGATCAATCCGGCTGGCGCAGCATCACCGGCCCACAGGAACTGCAAAGGAAATGCTGGGAGGGGCGATAGATGGGCTGGATCGCCAATGGCCGGGAATAGCTGCCGGCCACAGCAAAGCCAAAGACCACTCCAATCAACCGACGAGCCGTACCCGCAACTCCCGGGGCAAGGCAAACTCCATGCTTTCGTGAATTCCCGAGAGCTCCTCAACCTCACCACCGCCCCTGGCCTTGAGCTGCCCGATGACTTCCTGCACGAGGCTTTCCGGTGCCGATGCGCCGGCTGTCACGCCAATCGATGCCGCGCCTGCCAGCCACTCATCCCTGATGTCTGCGGCACCGTCGATCAGGTAGGCGGGAATGCCGCGTTTCTCAGCCAGTTCGCGCAGACGGTTTGAATTGGAACTGTTGACCGAACCCACCACCAGCAGAAGGTCAACTTTGGAACTGAGCTGCTTCACAGCATCCTGCCGGTTCTGGGTGGCGTAGCAAATGTCATCATGTCGCGGGCTATGAATCTTCGGAAAGCGCGATTTCAGGGTATCGATGACGGCCTGGGTGTCATCAACGGACAAGGTGGTCTGGGTCACGAACGCGATGTCATCCGGGTATTCCGGCTGCAGGTCCAGTACATCCTGTGGCGTTTCGACCAGGTACACCCGGTTGTTCCTGGGGGGCACCCGCAGCCATTGCCCCAACGTGCCTTCAACTTCCGGGTGGCCAGCATGGCCTATCAACACCACATCGCGGCCGGCCCGGCAATGCCGGGTTACTTCCATGTGCACCTTGGTGACCAGTGGACAGGTCGCATCAAACACCTTCAAACCCCGCCCCCTGCCAGCATCCCGAACAGCCTTGGATACGCCATGCGCACTGAATATCACCGTGGCATCGTCCGGCACTTCGGTCAACTCATCGACGAAGATGGCACCGGCCGCTTTCAGTTGGTCCACCACGAAGCGGTTGTGCACCACCTCGTGCCGCACGTAGATGGGCGCGCCGAATAAGTCCAGTGCGCGCTCGACGATTTCAATGGCCCGGTCGACACCGGCGCAGAATCCCCGAGGATTGGCCAGCAGTATTTTCATGCTTCGGCTTTCCTTGCACGCCGGGTTTGCAACACGGCATCCAGTATCAGCAGCACCAGGCCGCAGGTGATCGCGGAATCGGCCACGTTGAAGGCCGGCCAGTGCCACCCGAGGTAGTGCACATCGATGAAGTCAACCACGTATCCAAGCTGTACACGGTCCACCAGGTTGCCGATCGCGCCGCCGATGACCAGCGCCAACGCCAAACCCGTAAGCCATTCGCGCCGCGGCAACCTGAGAACCCAGACAATCAGGATCAGGCTGACGATGGAAGCCATGATGGTGAAGAACCAGCGTTGCCAGCCACCCGCATCGCTGAGAAAACTGAAAGCAGCTCCATAATTGTGGGCCAGGGTCATGTTCAGCCAGGGCAATACTTCCTGCGGGCGGTACAGGGTCAGGACTTCGCTGGCCCAGGCCTTGGTTTCCATATCGCCCCATACCACCGCCGCCGATACAAACAGCCACAACCAGGAATAGGGTGCCGGGGGCTTGCGATCCGGCCCAGGCCCTGCCACTCGCTTTGGCCTCGTCGCGGCTGCTACCTGCCGTTCAGTCCCCAATTCAGTCCCCTGTTCGGCCCCGGGCCCGAGTTCGAATTGTTCCTGTTTCGGATTCAATCAGGCCACCCTTCTTTTCTCGCCTTCGCCGCTCACGTTTTCTACACAGCGCAAACAGGCTTCAGGATGCTCGGGATCAGCACCAACATCGGCCCGATAGTGCCAGCATCGTACACACTTGGCGTGTACCGAAGGCGTCACCTGTAACACAATGTCTCCACCGTCCAGTTTCATCCGTTCCGCTCCCGAGGGCGCAGCTGACAATTCGTGCACCCTCGCATCCGAAGTGATCAGCACGAAACGCAGTTCATCACCCAGCCAGTCCAGTGCCGCTTTGTAATCGCCTTCCAGCCAGAGATCAACCTCTACTGCCAGCGAAGAACCTGCGGCACCGGAACGGCGCACCTGCTCGATGGACTTGCTCACCGCTTCGCGCAATTCCAGGATCTGGCCCCAGCGTGAGCGTTGCTGCTCCGCCTGGTCCAGCGGGAACAGGCCTGGCCACCAGGTTTCCAGCAACACGCTTTCGCTGCGCTCACCGGGAACATGTACGTGAATCTCCTCGGCGGTGAAGCTCAACACCGGCGCAATCCAGCGCAGCATGGCTTCAAGCACATGGTACATGGCGGTTTGCGCCGAACGCCGGGGCTGGCTGTCGGCTCCGGTGGTGTACAACCGGTCCTTGATGATATCGAGATAAAAGGCGCCCATGTCGAAAGCGCAGAAATGATGCACTTTCTGGTAAACCTGCAGGAACTGGTAATCCTCGTAGGCTTGCTGGATTTCCTGTTGCATCAGCAGGGCGCGGTCGATCGCCCAGCGATCCAGTGGCAGAATCTCATGTGCCGGCAGGGCATCCGCAGGTTCGAAACCATGCAGGTTGCCAAGCAGGAAACGGGCCGTGTTGCGAATGCGCCGGTAGGCATCTGAAACCCGCTTGAGGATTTCCTCTGAAACACTCATCTCGCCACGATAATCGGCCGCCGCCGTCCACAGGCGCAGGACATCGGCACCCAGCGAATTCATCACCTTGCCGGGCAGCAGCACATTGCCCAGCGACTTGGACATCTTGCGGCCATCGGCATCCACCACAAAACCATGCGTGAGCACCTGTTGGTAAGGGGCGTTGCCGTGCATGGCTACCGAAGTGAGCAGCGAACTCTGAAACCAGCCACGATGCTGGTCAGAACCTTCCAGGTACAGATCGGCCGGACGGCGCAACTCGTCCCGTTCATCCAGAACACAGCGGTGCGAGACACCGGAGTCAAACCACACGTCCAGGATATCGTTCACACGCTGCCACTCGCTGGCGTCAACTTCCAGCCTGCTGTATATGTCATCGCGGAACCAGCAATCCACGCCTTCCTGTTCCACCAGAGTCGCGACCTTTTCCATCAGGTCCTGCGTGTCCGGATGCAGTTCGCCACTGGCGATATTCGTGAACAGGGTGATAGGCACGCCCCAGGTGCGCTGCCGCGAAATGCACCAGTCGGGCCGGTTCTGCACCATACCCTTGATGCGCTCTTCACCCCAGCCGGGCACCCAGCGCACGTCCGCAATGGCCCTGACGGCGTCAGTGCGCAGGCTGGCCTGGTCCATGCTGATGAACCACTGCGGGGTCACACGGAATGCGGTCGGAGTCTTGTGCCGCCAGCAGTGTGGATAACTGTGTTCGAATTTTTCATTGAACAGCAGCACCCCATTGGTGTGCAGCAGTTCGGTAATGTTTTCATTCGCTTTCCACACCCATTGCCCGGCAAAGATTTCGGTGTCCGGCAGGTAAACCCCGTCCGGGCCGACCGGATTGGTGACAGGCAAACCGTATTGCTGGCCTACCTGGAAATCCTCTTCACCATGCCCGGGAGCGGTGTGCACCGCGCCGGTTCCGGCATCGGTGGTGACGTGTTCACCCAGGATCACCGGCACGTTGCGTGAATAGAACGGATGCCGCAATTGCACCTGTTCCAGCGCCTTGCCCGGGACGCGGCCCAGTTCGCTGGTACTTGCCAGACCCAATCGGCCCGAAACCGCTTCTACCAGTTCAGCAGCCACCACGATATTGATGGCCTCGCCCTGCCAGTCGCCGCGCAGGAGTACGTAGTCGAGGTCCGCATGCAGGGCCACAGCCTGGTTGGCCGGCAGCGTCCAGGGCGTGGTTGTCCAGATCGGCACACCCAGTTCACCGCCGGGGTCTGGAACGCCAAAAACTTTCAGCAGGGCCTGGCGGTCGGCGGCGCGGAACAGCACATCGATGGCAGGTGAAATCTTGTCCTGGTATTCAATTTCCGCTTCAGCCAGGGCCGAGCCGCAGTCAAAGCACCAGTGCACCGGCTTTGCGCCCTGCATCAAATGGCCCTTGGCGATGATGCTGGCCAACGCCCGGATCATGTCGGCTTCGTATTTGAATGCGCGGGTTTCGTACGGCTGGTCCCAGTCACCGATCACTCCCATGCGGCGGAATCCGGTCTTTTGCAGCTCCACCTGGTCACCGGCGTATTCGCGGCACCGGGCCCTGAATTCAGCGGCATCGAGTTTCTGCCCCACCTTGCCAAACTTTTTTTCCACCTGCAGTTCGATGGGCAGGCCATGGCAATCCCAGCCGGGAATGTAGGGCGAACGGAACCCTGCCATCAGGCGTGACTTGACGATGATGTCCTTCAGGATCTTGTTGACTGCATGGCCCATGTGAATGTCGCCATTCGCATAGGGCGGACCATCGTGCAGTATCCACAACGGCCGCTCAGCCGTTGCCGCCTGGATGCGATGGTATAAGCCGGATTTTTCCCAGGCTTCCACCATGGCCGGTTCGCGGTTGGCCAGGTTGGCCTTCATGGCAAACTCGGTTTGTGGCAGGTTGATCGTATCCTTGTAATCCATGATGTTCTTTTATGCCTTTCAGTACAGCCCTGTCGTTTCTGGTTGTGGGTGTTGCCGGCTTGCCAGCAATTGCCTGGCTTCCTGATCGTCCCGTTTCATTTGCGTCTGCAGGGTTTCCATGTCCGGAAAATGCAACTCATCCCTTAACTTTGCCACAAATTCTACCTGCAAGCGCTGCCCATAAAGGCTGGCGGAAAAATCAAATACATGTACTTCCAGCAACAACTCATCGCCGCCCACGGTGGGACGGTTGCCCAGGCTGGCAACCGCCGGCAACCAGGGTCCGTCACCACTCGAATGACAGCTGCGGACATACACCGCAAAAATGCCGTGCACCGGGCTGGGCAGGGCCCGGATGCGCAGGTTGGCAGTGGGATACCCCAACGTCCTGCCCAGTTTCTGTCCGGGCACCACGCGACCCTGAATGCGAAAGGGCCTGCCCAGCAACCTGGCAGCGCGCTTGAAGTCCGCTTCCTGCAGGGCCTGGCGAACCAGCGTGCTGGAAATCCGTTCACCATCCCGCAATACCGGCGCCAGCGCCTCAACGGTGAACCCGGCCGCTCGGCCAAGCGCGGCCAACTGGCTCACATCTCCTGCCCTTCGATGGCCGAACCGGAAATCTTCTCCGACCACAACATGCCGGCATGCCAATCCATTTACCAGTACCTGTCGCACAAATTCTTCAGGCGACAGCTGCGCCAGCGAGAGGTCAAAGCGCATCAGCCAGCAGATGTCTGTTTTCAGCGCTGCCAGGCACTGCAGTTTCTGCCGCACCGAACTCAATCGTGCCGGAGCCAGCTCCGGCCGGAAAAATGCTTGCGGCAAGGGCTCAAAGCTCACCACCGCAAGCTTTTCATCCACCTGCACGCGGTCAAGCGCACGCGCCACCAGGGCCTGGTGCCCCAGGTGAATGCCATCAAAATTCCCGATGGTCACCACCGATCGGCAATGTGGCGGGCTTCCGAACGATCCGGGCCTGTTGCGTATGAGGCGCACTGTATTCCTGTTGCTGCTTGAATGCCGTCACCTGACGGCCTGGAAAAGCCGGGGCTGAAAAAAGCGTGGAATTATACCGCACCTTTTTCCAGGTGATGCCGGCGAAAACCGGCCAGGAACAGGCC
>CBFGWJ010000004.1:0-20293 GCA_965652335.1 uncultured Gammaproteobacteria bacterium
TTGAGTTTATCCCGTTGGACGAAACATGTACAGGAATTCTACAATGCAATCCTGAAAACAGCCATGAAAGTCTGTTTTCGGGTTTCCGGGCACGATGCCCGGGAATTGTACAGGTGAAACCATAAAGCACAATACGGTGCTGCAAGGAGATAGTTTATGTTAACCAAATCTGTTTTGAACACCATGCAGGAAGCCGCCGGTCTGGCGACCTTTGCTGCGCCAGCTACAACCACCGGCCTGACTGCCAATGAAGCAGCCAATGCCAACCGCTTTGACCACCACGCTGCCATGGTTCGTCGTAACCGCCGCATGCGTCGTGCCGAGCGTAACGCAACTCGCAGCTCCACTGGCTGGACGGTACGGATGTGGTGATTACGTCATCGACAGCCGAATGTTCGGCAGACTGTAATCATCCATCAAACTAAAGGGGCCCAAATCGGGCCCCTTTTCATTTGGCCCCCTTTTTTCCGTTCCTCCCCATTTTCCGCTCTCCCCCATTTTCCTTCGCAGCACTTATACTCCCGGCAGTTTCGAGGAGTCATGCGATGCATTTGGCAATAGCCCGGCAGTGGTATGCCATCCACCGGTTGTCCGACCGGATCAGCCTGATTTATGAACAGCATGTGGATGCCGGCCTGCGCTGCAATATCTGGCATGTGCAGGGTCGTGACAGCGACCTGCTGGTAGACTCCGGCCTGGGCGTGGCGCCATTGCGTGATGAAGTTGCCAGGCTCGGTGATCGCCCGCTGCTGGCCGTGGCTTCCCACACCCACTTTGACCACATCGGCAACCACCATGAATTCGACCAGCGATGCTGCCATCCGGCGGAAGCGGATGTGCTGAGCGCACCCACCGCCGCGAATACAGTGTGGCAGGAATATCGCGCCATGGTGGCCGGTGAACAAGCCATGTCGGCGTTGCCGTACCCCGGTTTCGACTTCGCTGACTATGTGGTGCTGCCTGCGCCGCCCACCCGGCTGATCGACGAAGGCGATGAGCTGGACCTCGGTGACCGTCACTTCAGGGTGTTCCACATGCCCGGCCATTCGCCGGGTTCGGTGTGCCTGTATGAAGCTGCCACGCGCACCCTGTTCAGCGGCGATGTGTTGTACGACGGTGAGCTGCTGGATGCGCTGTACCACTCCAACCGCGACCAGTACCGCGAAACCCTGGCGCGGTTGCGGGAAATTCCGGCGGAAGTTTTTCACTGCGGGCATTACGCCAGCTTTGGTCGCCAGCGCGCCTTGCAGCTGATCGATGCCTGGCTGGAGCAGCGTGGAATTTGAATCCGCACTGCTGAATCGCTGACAATGCGGCGAGTCGTTTCCAGCAATTGTGATGTCATGCCTGCCCCAACGTCCGCCTATCCCGATTCCTACTACGCCGCGACCGCCAATCCGATGCCGGAGCCACAGGTTCTGCAGGGTGAGGAAATCGCCGATGCCTGCATCATTGGCGGTGGTTACACCGGGCTTTCCAGCGCCATACACCTGGCTGAGCGCGGCTACAAAGTCATCCTGCTGGAAGCGCAACGTATCGGTTGGGGTGCATCGGGACGTAATGGCGGCCAATGCACGGTGGGGCAGCGGCAGCCACAGGAGTACCTGGAAGAGAAATTCGGCGCTGAAGAAGCCCGAAGGCTGTGGCAACTCAGCGTGGAGGCGGTCGCTCTGGTGCAGGACCTCATTTCCCGCTTTGGCATTTCCTGCGACCTCAAACGCGGCAACCTGCAACTGGCAGCCAAGACCAGTGATGCCGAATGGTACCGGGCCCACGCCGGACACATGCAGTCCAGGTACGACCTGGATTGCCGCTTCGTCGAAGGCGAGGAACTGAACCGCCTGGCGGGTACGCCCACATTTCGTGGTGGTTTGCTGGAGCAGCTTTCAGCCCACCTGCATCCGCTGAACTACGCGCTGGGCCTGGCCGATGCGGCCCGTTCGCTGGGCGTGCGGGTGTTTGAGCAAAGCCGCGTTACCGGTTACGACCGGGCCACGCCCACCACCGTGCGCACCGCTCGGGGCGAGGTGAGGGCAAAATTCGTCATCCTGGGCTGCAATGGCTACCTCGAACGGCTGGAGCCGCGGGTGGCGGGACGCATCATGCCCATCAACAATTTCGTGCTGGCCACCGAGCCGCTTGAAGCCGCGCGGCAGGAGCAACTCAACCCGCTGGACGTGTGCATGTATGACGCCAAATTCGTGGTGAACTACTGGAAGCTGAGCGGTGACGGCCGGCTGCTGTTTGGCGGCGGCGAGAATTACACCCGGCGCTTTCCATCGGATATCAAGGCCTTTGTGCGCAAATACCTGTTGCAGTTGTATCCCGCAGCCAGCGACCTGCGGATCGACTATGGCTGGGGCGGCACGCTGGCGGTCACCATGAACCGCATGCCCTGTTTCGGCCGGCTCGATCCGGATGTCTACTATGCCATGGGATTCTCCGGCCACGGCGTGCAGATGGCAACGCTGGCCGGAAAACTGATTGCCGAGGCGGTGGCGGGAACCGTGGAACGTTTTGACGTGATGGCGCGGATTCCATCTCCCTCGTTTCCGGGCGGTACCCTGCTGCGCTGGCCGGGACTGGTTGCCGGCATGTTGTATCACGTGCTGAAAGACCGGCTGGGGGACTGACGCAGATGATTACCGGGCGTGTGCTAGCATGTTGCTGTTGTCCAGCAATGCCGGCTGCCGCCGGCCATTCCGGTTACCGGGGCTTTTTACCGGTTTTTCGGCACCGTTAGCCTCGCAAGGCACGCCCCCAGGAGAGCGTACCGCATGGAAATCGCCCTGCTCAAACTGGTTCATGTCCTGATCCTGGCCTGCTGGCTGGGCGCCGACCTGGCAGTGTGGTATTGCAGCTTTCATGCAGCAGATCGCCGGCATTCGGCGGCCAGCCGCATTGCCATCACACGTATCCAGTTCGCGCTCGACATGACGCCGCGTATCTGCATGACCCTGATGTTCGCGATTGGCATCCATCTCAGTTATCGCATCGGCTACTGGCCAGTACCGCCATGGGTGATTTATGCCAGCTACCTGCTGTGCCTGGGCTGGATGGGCCTGGTGCTGTACCTGCATTACGGGCAGGGCAGGCAGGTGCAATCCTTTTTACGCAAGTTTGATTTCGGGTTTCGGCTGGCGTTAATCGGAGCGCTTTGCACTTACGCAGCGATATCGCTGTCCGGGCCCAGTGGTGTGGGTGCGGATTTCATTGCCTGGAAACTGCTGTTGTTCGCCAGCATCATCGCCTGCGACCTGGTCGTGCGCATCAAGCTCAAACCCCTTGGCCCCGCCTTTGTGCGGCTTCAGGCCGGCAAAGCTTCGCAGGCCGATGAAGACGTGATGGAACACAGCCAGGCCGCCATCCGGCTGTGGAAGGTGCTGATCTGGCTGGGGTTGGCGTTCAGTACCGCTTTCGGCGTTCACCTGATCGGCTGAAAGCCCGGCCAGGCCATCTTCGAGCGCGGCCGGACGGTCACAGCCCGGCGTGTTTGATCGCGTCCGGAATGGCCAGCAGGTTCTGCGTGGCCACCAGGTGCGCGCCGATGATCCCCGGAATTTCACGCAGTTGCCGCAACTGCTCCGCGGCGATCAGGATGCCTTCCATTTCCGGGTCTGTTGCTTGCTGCAATCGCGCGATGATGCCGTCGGGAATCTGGTTGTTGGGCAGGCTGTCGCGCAGCCAGCGCGCGTCCCCGGCGGAAGTGAACACCGCCAGCTTGGCCATCACGCCCATGCGCCTGGGAATGCCATTGGCAACCAGGTGTTGCATGTAGTTCCGCAGCAGCGGCAGGTCCATGCAGATGTGGGTCTGCGCGAACTGGGCGCCGGCGGAAATCTTGCGGTTCAGTTTTTCGGGTTGCCAGCCGGCGGCCGGGGCGTGCGGCGTCACCAGGCAGCCCACGAACAGATCGGGCAGGGCTGGCAGGCAGTCATCAGTGGTCATCTTGCTGGCCATGGCGATCAGATCGTTGGCGTCGACATCGAACACCGCCCGTGGCCGCGGATTGAAGCCCTGTGGCACCCGGTTGCCACGGATCAGCACCAGGCTGGTCACGCCCAGCGTGGCTGCACCCATCAGTTCGGCCAACAGGGCAATGCGGTTGCGGTTGCGGCAGCTCAGTTGCACGATGGGGTCGACCCCGGCGTCTTTCAGCAGGCTGGCGGCAGCCAGCGGTGACAGGTGCAATCGTCCTTCCTGGTTGTCCGTGACCATGATGCCATCGACATGGGGCTGCAGAGTTTGCGCTTGCAGGCGGATCGTTTCCGCGGTGGATTCCGGCCGCAGGAAAATTTCCGCGGAAATGACGAAGTTCCGGGTCCGGGCTGCTTCAGCGAATGTGGTCATGATGTGCTCGTGGATATGTGGTTTACGCAGTGATTCACCCGGAGTGACGATACCGGGGTTGCAGACTACAATCCATGCTCGCCTGGAAAGGGAGCACGACCATCAACAGCCTCGACCGGCAACGGGCACAATTCGAACAGGTGCAGGCGCTGATGCGTCAGGGCAACATGCCAGCTGCACTGCAAGCCTGCCTGCAAGCGCTGGCTGAGTTCCCGCGGGACGCCAACCTGATGTGCCTGGCAACCAGGACCAGCCTGGCGACGCGCGATTTCGTCGCGGCGCGGCAGTATGCGGAGAGCGCCATTCGCGCCTACCCGAAGTTTGCAACGGCGCATGATGCGCTGGGCGATGTGCTGCTGGTGGAGGGTGAGGCCAGCCAGGCCCTGGACAGTTACCAGCGGGCATTGGAACTGGGTGGCAACGCCGGGTTGCTGCAACAGAAATTGAAGCGTGCCACGCAGACCATGGAACTGTTGGCCAGCAGCCCCATGCCGCAGCGCACCATGAAGTTCGCCGCGGAAATTGCCGAGGCCTGGGAACTGGAAAAGGCCGGCGAGCGCAATCAGGCGGAAGAGATTTACCGCAGCATCCTCAAGCAGGACCCGGACCATGTCGAAGCCTGCCGGCTCATGGGCGGCATTGCCAGTTTCCACGAAGAATACGAGGACGCCAAAGTGTTCCTGCAGCGTGCCCTGAAACTGGCGCCGGATTACCTGCGAGCCATGGTGGACCTGGCCAATGTCCATCGCCAGCTGGAGGAATTCGAACCGGCGTTTGCGCTGGCTGAGCGGCTGGTGGCAATGGCGCCGGACAACTCGGAAGCCTACATGGTGTATGCCAGCGTAGCCGGCGTGGCGGGTCACCACGAGAAGGCCGTGGAGGCCTACGGGCATGCGCTGGCGATCAACCCGGGCAAAGCCGCGGCACTGTGCGGCATGGCCCATCACCTGAAAACCATCGGCAGGCATGATGATGCCGTGGCGCGTTACCGGCAAAGCATCGCCATCCGGCCGGACTTCTGCGAATCCTACTGGAGCCTGGCGAATCTCAAGACCTTCCGCTTTGAACCGGACGAGATTGCCGCCATGCAGCAACTGTTGCAGCGTGACGACCTGCCGGATGAAGGCCGGGCCCAGTTGCACAATGCCCTGGGGCTGGAGTTTGAGGCGCAGGGTGATTACGCCACCGCCTGGCAGCATTTTTCCCGCTGTAACCAGGTCAGGCGCAAGGCCGAATCCTACGACCCGATCGACACCGAAGACACGCACGACCGCGTGATTGAAATGTTCAGCGTGGAATTCCTGCAGCAGCCAGCCAGTGAGCCGCAACAGCCGGTGCCGATTTTTGTGGTGGGCTTGCCCCGTTCCGGTTCAACACTGATCGAGCAGATACTGGCCAGCCACAGCAACGTGGACGGCACACACGAACTCAGTGACCTTTCAAAAGTCATTCGCGACCTGCGCAAGCGATTGGGGAAGGGGCGACGTCGCGGGCAGATGCCGCGGTTTCCCGAAGTACTGGCCGGCTTGCAGCAACAGGATTGGGCACGGCTGGGGCAACAGTACCTGGATCGCAGCGCCAAACACCGCGGAAGCGCGCCATACTTCATCGACAAGAACCCGAACAATTTTGTGTTCGCGGGCTTGATCAGGCTGGCCTTGCCCAATGCCCGGATCATCAACGCCAGGCGCCACCCGCTGGACAGTTGCCTGGGCTCATTCAAGCAATTGTTCGCCAGCGGCCAGCCGTTTTCCTACGATGCCATGGAGCTGGCGGAATATTACCTGCAGTACCAGCGGCTGATGGATCATTGGCACGATGTGATGCCCGGATTCGTGCTGGATGTGAGTTACGAAGATGTTGTGAATGACTTGGAGGCCCAGGTACGGCGAATGCTGGAGTTCTGCGGCCTGCCGTTCGAGGAAGCCTGCCTCCGGTTCCACGAAACCGAGCGGGCGGTGAAGACGGCCAGTTCGGAGCAGGTGCGGCGGCCCATTTACGCATCCTCAGTGCATCTGTGGCGCCGTTACGAGCCATACCTGGGCACGTTTTGCGACATCCTGGAGCCGCTGTTAAGCCAAATGCCCGCGGATGGGCAACCTGAATGCCCCGTTGCTCCGGGTGATGAATGACCGTATTATGGTTCTACCTATAACAGTATGAAAAAATTACTTGATTCCGACATTTTCAGCCGGTAGATTATCCTGAAAAAGCTCATTATATTAAACACTACCGAACAGCCATAACGACAATAATGCGGCATGCAGTCACGCTATTCACCGACGCAATAAATTGTGTTTAACCCGAAACTGAGGATGCTTATGCCTGCAGAGTCCCGCTTTGTACTTACTCCCGTTGCAGCCGCGGTCGCCGCTGCCCTTGCTCCCTCACAGAATGCACAGGCCCAGGAAGCATCCGAAGACAGTTCCCGTTCGGGCATGCTTGAAGAAGTCGTGGTCACTGCACGCAAACGCACGGAATCCGTGCAGGATGTTCCGATAGCCATCCAGGCATTGTCGCAGGAGGCGCTGGCAGCGATGGGCGCCAAGTCGATGGAGGACTTCACCCGCTTCACGCCATCGGTAAATGTGGTGACATACAGCAACAGTTCCAGCGTGGTGATTTTCCGTGGTGCGATTACCGGGCCGGGCTATATTGCTGCGTCCACATCCTCGGTCTACCTGGACGAAATCGCCCTCACCACCACCGGCAGCCAGCCCAGTGTGCGAATGGTGGATATAGAGCGCATCGAGGCATTGGCGGGCCCGCAGGGCACCCTGTACGGCTCTGACGCCCAGGCGGGTACCCTCAGAATCGTGACCAACAAACCCAACCTTGATGAGTTTGAAGCGGTTTTTGACGGTGAATTGCGGGGCGGCAGTGAAAGCGACCTCAGCTATCGCAGCTCGGTGGTGCTGAATTTTCCATTGGTGGATGAGACGCTCGCATTGCGGCTGGTGGGTTACAGCGACAGCGATGGCGGCTTTATCGACAACGTCTACGGCCATACACCGGACACTTCGGTTACCAACGGTCCCGGTTTCTTTCCTTCCGGGTTCGGCACGCTGGACAATGCCGCGTCGGTTGAGAACGACTGGAATGATTCTGATGTGTACGGCCTCAGGGCCAGCCTGTTGTGGAACATCAATGACAACTGGTCGGCCAATTTTTCGTTCTTTTCCCAAACCACCAACACCGGGGCGGACAACTACTATGACCCGTATGTGGGTGACCTGCAGGTGGTCCGCTTCCACGATGAGTGGACTGAGGATGAGTTCGACATCTATTCCCTCACCATCGAAGGCGACCTGGGATTCGCGCAGCTGGTTTCAGCCACGTCCTACTACGACCGCAAGCAGAGTTACCTGGTGGACTCCACCACCTACGCGCACTACTGGAATGCAGCGTATTGCCGGGACTCGGCCTACCAGGGAAGCGATTTTCCGTACTACGATTTCTTCACCAACCCCGAGACCGGCGCCATCATCTGGTGGCCGGTATACTGTCACGCACCCACCGTCGACGGCGATTCACTGAATGCTTCGTTCCTCAACTCCCAACAGGACCGCTTTGCGCAGGAAATCCGGTTGTCGTCCCAGGGTGAAACCCTGGACTGGATCGTCGGCCTCTTTTACGAAAAGTCCAATGATGACTACCAGTCATCGTTCGCCGGCCCGACCACGGGTGGCAGGGGCCTGGTAAACCTGTACCAGGATTCATTGTCATTGGCCTATCTGGAACAGGTGGCGGGCGAAACCTATCCCACGGCAACTTCGTACTGGTACTCCGGCAACATGACGGACTGGGAACAGAAGGCTGTATTCGGGGAAGTGACCTGGCATATCAGCGACAAATGGGACCTGACCGGTGGCGGCCGCTATTACGACCGGTCAAACACCAACTATTACTTCAACAACCATCCCGGCGCCTTTGACATACCCGCGATGGAGGAAGTGCTGGGCCGCAAGGGTGTCGACAAGGAGTTCATTCCCAAGGTCAGCCTGAGTTACACCTTCAACGACAGCCAGATGATTTACGGCCTGTACACCCAGGGCAAGCGGCCCGGAGGCGTGAACCGGCAACGCGGCGAACCCTTCTTCCCCGCCAACTACGAATCGGACCTGATGGACAATTACGAGCTGGGCTACAAGTCCAATTTCGCCCAGGGACGTGGCCGATTCAATGTGACGGCCTATCACATGGTGTGGTCCGACTACCAGCTGGAGCTGGCGGACCCTTCCAGCGTCGACTGCATCAATCCGGATACCGGCGTGGGTGATCCCAGCATCTCGATCCCCGGAGTTTGCGGCCAGCCCTGGCAGGTGGTCGTGGCCAATGCGGGCGATGCGCATATCTCCGGCCTGAACCTGGAACTGGATTACGTGCCCAATGCCAGTTGGGTGCTTGGCGGCAACGCCGAATTCATGGAAGCGGAAACCGACACCAGCCAGGATCTCGACGGCGATGGAAGTGACGACCTGGTATCCGGCCTGCGGTTGCCCCTGGTGCCGGAGTTCAAGGCATCCGCCTGGGCTGAATTCCATTGGGGCATTTTTGAAGGCCAGTACGACGCCTACGTCAGAACCCAGTGGTCCTATACCGGCGATACGCTCAACAAGCTCGAGCCGGACCCCATAACCACTTCCAACCCGCAATTCACCAATGCCTCATACACCATTGGCGATCTCCGCCTCGGCGTCAATGGCGACTCGTGGAGTGCGTCGGTTTTCATCAATAACCTCACCGACGAACGGGCCCAGTACACGATTTACACCGGGCAATTCGAATGGGGCATGGCCAGCATGGCTGACGGAAGGGAGCGGCTGCAGCGCATCTTCACCAATCGCCCTCGCGAAGTGGGTATCCAGTTCACCAAGCACTGGGATTGATTTTCACCGGCAATCCGGTTACACAAGCTACAGCCCGCACAACGCGGGCTGTAGCGTTATTGAGGAAGCGAAAGCACGATTTCATGGGTACGGAAATGCAGGCAGATACAGCAGCAGCCCTGGCGGGGCCGTTGCAGGGCATCAAGGTGCTGGAAGTAGGGCAGTTGCTGGCCGGGCCTTTCGCCGGCTGCATCCTGGCGTATTTCGGTGCGGAAGTGATCAAGGTGGAACCCCCCGGAACGGGCGATCCGCTGCGGCGCTGGCGCCAGCTGGATGAAGACGGCACGTCGCTGTGGTGGCGCAGCCTGGCGCGTAACAAGAAATGCGTCACCGCCGACATGCGCACCGGGGAGGGCCGTGAACTGGTGCGCAAGCTGGCGCAGAAAAGCGATGTGCTGCTGGAAAATTTCCGGCCCGGGGTCATGGAGAAGTGGGGCCTGGGGCCGGACGATTTCTCCGCCACCAACCCGGGGCTGATTTATGCCCGCATATCCGGCTATGGACAGGATGGGCCCTATGCCAGCAAGCCGGGTTTTGCTTCGGTCTGCGAGGGCTTTGGCGGGCTGCGTTATGTGAACGGCTTTCCCGGCGAACGCCCGGTGCGGCCCAACCTCAGCCTGGGCGATTCGCTGGCCGGCCTGCACACCGCATTGGGCATCGTAATGGCCTGCCTGCATCGTGCCCGCAACCCGGGCAGCGCGGGGCAGGTGGTCGATACCGCTCTTTACGAGGCGGTGTTCAACATGCTGGAAGGGGTGGTGCCGGAATATGACGGCGCCGGTGTGGTGCGTGAGCCTTCCGGTTCCACGATTACGGGGATCGTGCCCACCAATACCTACCTGTGCAGCGACGGCAAATACATCATCATCGGCGCCAATGGCGACTCCATTTTCAAACGGCTGTGCGAGACCATGGGGCGGGCGGACATGGCCGCTGATCCGCGTCTGGCCGACAACGCCGGCCGGGTGGAGCACGAAGCCGAAATCGATGCGGTGATAGCCGCATGGTGCGGCAGCCAGGATTCAGCCAGCGCACTGGCCGCGCTGGAACAGGCGCGGGTGCCATCGGGGCCGATCTACTCAGTGGCGGACATGATGCAGGACCCGCATTACCAGGCGCGCGGGTTGTTTGAGGAGGTTGCGCTGCCGCGCGGCAACCTGAAAATTCCGGCGCTGGTGCCGAAACTCAGCCACACGCCCGGGCACACCGGCTGGGCCGGCCCGGAGCTGGGAGCCTTCAACCAGGAAGTTTATGGCGAAATGCTGGGCCTGTCCGCCACTGAGCTGGAGAATCTGCGGCAACAGGGCATCATCTGAAGCCGGGGACAGCAGGGCCGTCAGAGCTGCTCGTAGGGCATGGCAAACGTATCGCCCTGCTGGATGTCGCCGGTCTTCAGGCCGCGGTTGAACCAGCGTTGCCGCTGTTCCGAGGTGCCGTGAGTAAACGCGTGCGGGACCACCCGGCCCTGCGTGCGTTGCTGGATGGCGTCATCACCGATGGCATTGGCCGCCACCATGGCCTCCTCGATGTCGCCATGGTCCAGGTAGTTGCGGTTGTGGTTGGCCCAGACACCCGCCAGGAAGTCCGCCTGCAACTCCAGCCGCACCGAATATTCATTGAAATCGCTCTGGCCGCGCCGGGCGTGAACCTGGTCCGAAATGCCCAGGAGGTTCTGCACATGATGGCCCACTTCGTGGGCGATCACATAGGCCTGGGCAAAATCGCCGGGCGCTTGAAAGGTTCGGGCGAGCTCATCATAAAAATCCAGGTCGATGTAAATCTTCTTGTCGCCGGGGCAATAGAACGGCCCCATGGCGGCCTCGCCCAGGCCGCAGGCCGTGTTGACGCGTGTCTTGAAAATGACCAGCTGCGGCTCTTCGTATTGCCAGCCGTTGCGGCGGAACTCGGCGTTCCACACGTCTTCGGTATCGGCCAGCACCACCGATACGAAATCAAAGCGCTCCTGTTCTTCGGGCGTGCCCTGGTAATCCACTTCGGTGGTGGTGGAAGTACCTCCCACCATCGAGGCGGGATCAAACAGGCCAAACTGGAACAGCAGGAAGCCGATCACCAGCAGCACCAGGATGCCTTTGAAGCCAAAGGTGCGGCCGACCAGGTTCAACAACATGCCGGCGCCGCCGCCACCCATTCCGGCGGAAACCTGGCGCCCCCTGGCGTCCTCGACATTGCTGCTGCTGCGGCGGCCTTTCCATTTCATGTTCGGTTTCCTTCGCGGTTCGGCCGCGCGCAGGGTCCGCCTGCCGGGCGTTTCAATGATACTATCCGGCCATGAAAGCGCTGACAATGATATTGGCCACGATGGCCATGATGCCGGCTGTGCTCATTGCGGATGGCACGGAGCAGCTGCCACATGCGTTTGAAGCCGGCTGGCAAGGCGAAAAGACCTGCGAGCTGTTGTACGAAACC
Source organism: uncultured Gammaproteobacteria bacterium (assembly GCA_965652335.1). Taxonomy (GTDB): domain Bacteria; phylum Pseudomonadota; class Gammaproteobacteria; order Xanthomonadales; family SZUA-36; genus JAWXBM01. The sequence goes on from CBFGWJ010000004.1 coordinate 11,667, forward strand.
CCTGAGGTCAGGGTGGCGAAATGCATCTTTCCGCCCGGCGTGGGACATGAAAAGCATTACCACAACCCGCATTTCGGCTACGTGCTGCAAGGTGGCACCATGCTGATCACCGATGCCTCCGGGGAGCAGCGGGTCATGGTCGAAACCGGATCCGGGTTCAGCACCACAGAGCGCACTGTCCACCAGGGTCTCAATGTGGGTGACACCACCACCGCTTACATCATGGTCGAGCCGCGCGGCGACACCGGCACGCCGGCGCGCTGAGCAAGTACTCCAGCGGCCGCTCGAAGCGGCCTTAATGTTGCATGAAAACAACAGTTTCCGGCTGAATTTCTGTCCGCTGTTCCTGCGCCTGACACCACTCCGCCAGGGCCAGTGCCCAGCCGAAGCACCCCTTCGCGGCCATTGAAAATCGCCCCTGATTCGTGTAAGATACTGATTCGTTTGAATAAAAATTCCTCGTTCGAACGGACCTGAATTTCACACCGCTGGAGAAGGCATATTACTATTAATCAAGGAGATAGCGTTTACCATCCCCGCCACGGCATTGGTAAAGTTGAATCTATCTGTAAACGTAGTTTCAGTGGCGAAGAAGAGACAACATTTGCCAACCTGTACTTCAAACGCGACAAGCTGACCCTGATGTTGCGCAAGCAGGACCTCGATGAAACGGTCCGTTATCCCATCAACGCCAAGGAAGCCAAACGCCTGCTGGACCACCTGGAGAGCTGGAAAGGCCGCATGAGCAAACAGTGGAAGGCCAGGGCCAACAAGAACCAGGCGGTGATCGAAAGCGGCGACCCGTTTGGTTATGCCGAAGTGTACAAGGGCCTGAGCCAGCTGGAAGCCGAAGGTAGCCTGCGTGCTTCCGACCGGGTACACCTGAACCATTCGCTGGAATGCCTGGTGGATGAACTGGCGGCGGCGCTGAAAAAAACCCCTGACCAGGCGCGCAGCCTGATCAGCAAACGCTGCGGCGTGGCGGAAGCTTCCGCCTGAGGCGCATCGGCTGCCCGGCGGCAATCGCCGTGGCAGGATTTGCCAGTTACCTGAACGCCAGCTGAACCCGGAACCCCGTTCCGGGCGAGGCCTCCAGCCCTGGTGCCTGCGCCGGGAAATTGCCGGTGTTTTTGGCTGAGTTTTGTCTGGCCTCCCGCTTCACGTGTTGATACGATGAGTGCCCCTGTTCTTCACGAGTAAAGGGAATTCAACATGTTCGATAAACTCAAGACACCCCCCCAAACGGATCGAGCCATGGAAACCAGGGCAGCGGAGCCGGCCATGCCAGCGCCCGCCGCGACGACACAGGCCGCAGGGAAAGCGGCGGTGATTGGTGCAGGAATCAGTATCAGTGGCGAAATCAGTGGCAGTGAAAACCTGCTGATCGAAGGCCGGGTCGACGGCAAGGTCAACCTGTCCGGCAACGATGTCACCATCGGCAAGTCCGGCCACGTGATCGCGGATGTGAACGCCAAGACCATTCGTGTTGCCGGAGAAGTCAACGGCGACCTGAAAGCCAAGGAGCGCGTGGTCATCAGCGGAACCGGCAACGTGCGTGGCAATGTGGTGGCGCCCCGGGTCGTGCTGGAAGATGGCGCCATTTTCAAAGGCAGCATTGACATGGACCCGGGCGATACCACGGTATCCGGACTGGCGGCTGCCAAACCCGCCAGTAAAGCCAACGGAACTTCCGCCACCGCAGCATCGCACCAGGCTTCAGCCGTCCCGGCTGCCGGCGGCAGCGCGGAAACCGCCATGAGGGCGCCTGACTTGTCCCTGAAAGGGAATTGATGGTTTGAGCCTTGCGGTTGACAGTACCGCCGACGAAGCGAATGCTGCTTCGGCACGATCGCCGATCGCCAGCCGGCAAACCAGCAAGGTTCTCCCCAGCCTGTTTGAACCCGTTCCGGAGCGGGCGGGACGCCAGTGCCTGAACGTTCTGGAGATCGGGCGGGCGCTGCCGGAAACCGTCAGGTTTTTTTCAGCCACGCGCTGCCGTATCCATGTGGCCGACCTGTTTGAGGAGTTGCGCCGCGGCCGCTTTGACTCAACGGCGTCCAGCAAGACCCTGGAGCGGAGCTTCCAGGAGCAGTTGGCTTTGCCCGCCGGCACCCAGCTGGACATCTGCCTGCTGTGGGATTTTCCCCATTACCTGAACGAAGCCCGGTTGCGTGCTTTCAGCCGCGCCCTGTGGCCGTGGATGTACCCGGGCACGCGCGCCTTCGTGTTTGGCGTGCACAGCGCCGCCACGCCGCTGCTGAACCGCGAATACGGGATTTTTGACGCCCAGACCATCTCCATCCGGCCGCGCACCGGAGAGGCATTGCCCTGCAGCCCGCACCCGCAGTCCTTTCTCAATGAGTGGCTCACCTGCCTGAGTGTTTCACGCGGCATCCTGTTGCCCGACGGCAAGGTTGAATGCCTGATGCACCCGCGTCGCTGAACCATGGCGGGTCATTCGCCACAAACCACTCACATCCTTGGGCAGCCGCCTTCATTGTTCAGCCACCTGCTGGCGGAAATCCGCGACCGGGAAGTGCAAAAGGATCCGCTGCGGTTTCGCCGCAACCTGGAACGCATGGGCGAGATGTTCGCCGTGGAAATCTCCCGCCGGCTGGCCTATGCACGCACCCAGGTGACCACCGTGCTGGGGCAGGCCGAGGCGCACGTGCTGGGCGAGCAACCGGTGCTGGCCACCATCCTCCGGGCCGGGTTGCCGCTGCACCAGGGGTTGCTCAATTATTTCGACCGCGCCGATAACGCCTTCATCTCCGCCTACCGCAAACATGAAGGCGACGAAGACCATTTCGAGGTTGAAATCGGGTATCTCTCCAGTCCTTCGCTGCAGGACCGCGTGGTAATCCTGTGCGACCCGATGCTGGCCACGGGCACATCCATGGTGCTGGCCTACCAGGCGCTGCTGCACCGCGGCCAACCCCGCCATGTGCACGTGGTGTCGGTGATCGCCAGCGATGCCGGAGTCGAATTCGTGCAAAAGAACCTGCCCGCCAACACCACGCTGTGGCTGGGTGCGGTCGACCATGAACTGACCTCTCGGGCCTACATCGTGCCGGGGCTGGGTGATGCCGGAGACCTCGCTTTCGGTATCAAGGAATAGAGTCATGTCCGTTCTCACTGCATTTTTCCACCGCTGGCTGGCCGCTTGCGCCGTCCCTTTGATGTGCGTCGGGCTGGCGTGGCCGGGCGTGGCAATGGCGCAGCTGGACCTGGAGCGGGTTGAGCACCACCAACTGGCCAACGGGCTTCGAGTGTTGCTGCTGGAGGAGCACACGTTTCCCTCCGCCAGCGTGCAGATGCTGTACCGGGTGGGCGCGCGCAATGAACCGACAGGCCAATCCGGCATTGCACATTTCCTGGAGCACATGGCTTTTCGTGCCACGGAAAATTTTCCCGATACCGACGTGGTCAGCCGCATCTATGCTGCCGGCGGCGAATGGCACGGTTACACCTGGATAGACCAGACCACCTATTTTTCCACCGTGCCTAGCGACCAGCTGGAGCTGCTGCTGCGCATCGAAGCCGACCGCATGCAGCGCCTGCTCATCGAGCCGCGCTGGATCGAGCCGGAAAAAGGCGCGGTGCTGGCCGAGATGCACGGCTACGAAAACGCCCCTGCGTCGGTGCTGCACGATGCGGTGGTATTCGCGGCCTTCCAGGCTCACCCGTATCGCAACAACGTGATCGGCTGGGAAACCGACATCCAGGCCCTGCGGCACGCCGATGTGCTGGATTTCTACCGGCGCCATTATGTGCCGGCCAATGCCGTGCTGGTCGTGGTGGGTGACATCGACAGCGCCGCGGTACTGGAGCGGGTGGAGCAATGGTTCGGCGATTTTCCCGCCACCGCACCAACCCCGTTGCCGCATACCACGGAGCCGGCGCAGCAAGGCGAACGGCGCATCGAGCTGCTGGGTGCCGGCAACGCCAGTCATTTTGAAATCGCTTATCCGGCACCGGCTGCCAATGACCCGGATTTTGCCGCCATGCTGGTGCTGCAGCAGTGGCTGACTGGCGGTACCGGGGTCAATTTCATGCAGGAGTATGGCACCAGTCTGGTACAGCCGGGCAGTGCGCTGGATGGCCGCTTTGAAAGCCTCAGCAGCTGGTACCCTCCGGCGGCCCAGGGCTACCTGTTCAGCCTGCAGGGCACCGTGGCCGCGGACGCCGACCCGCGGCAGGTGGAGCAGGTCATCGATGACGCGCTGCGCCGGGTGCGGGAAGGGCAGCTCGACGGGGAAGCCATGGAGGCCAGCAAGCAAAGGGTCCTGGAAGAGCTGGTGTATGACCTGGCCAGCCACGAACACACGGCTCACCAACTGGCCTATTACGCCGGCCTGGACGCGCTGGACGAGTGGCTGGCATTGCCGCAAAGCGTGGCGCGGGTGGGCGCTGCCGAACTGCGAGCGCTGGCCACCCGTCACTTTCAGCCCTGGCAGCGTACCATCGGCTGGTATCGCGCCGGCGATCCGCCGCCAGTCCAGGCCGCGCCGCCACCTGGAGCCGCCCGCACAGAAAGCGCAACCGGTTCGTCGGCCGATGGTGTTGCCAGCGGACCCGCGGAAGCCGCAAGTGCAAACCCGGGCGGATCGGCTGCGAACAGCGTGCATTCAGCCATGGGCCAGCTGCCAGAGCCGCAGACACTGCGGGCCGGTAACGGCCTGCCGGTGCTGGTACAGCCCAATCCTGCCACCGCGGCCAGCCATGTCAGCCTGGTCCTGGATGGTGCAGGCTGGCAAGGCAGCAGCTATCTGCAAACCGATCATCCCATCTGGGGCTACAGCAGCCTCAGCGCTCCCAGCCTCCCGGACAACACGGCCGTGACCCTCGACATGCTGCTGGAAGAGCTGTCTTCATTGGCTGCCGTGCAGGAATCGGGGCCGGAAGCCGGCGATCCCTATGCCCGATTGCAGCACGAGATGGAGGGTGTTCTCGGACTTGAAATGCCCGCCCCAACGCAACCGTCCATCCTCCTGGTGACCTTGAGCGGCCAGGTTCCCGCCGCGCAGCTGCAGCACATCATGGCGCGATTGGGTGATGTGGTTCCCGCTGCCCCCGCCAGCCTGCCTGCCGCCCGGGAACCACAGCGAGACCGCCGGGTGGAATGGCCCCGTGCCCTGGCCCAGGCACAGCTGGCTTATGTATATCCCGCCCCGTTGCCGACAGCCCCGGATTACCTTGCTTGGCGCGCGCTGCAATATATCCTGGCGCACGATTACGAAGGCCGCCTGGGCAAGGAAGCCATCAGCAACCGGGGTCTGGCTTATTACATCGACAGCCAGTACCGCTCGGATGGCCGCCGCGCCTGGATCGGCCTCAGCACCGGCGTCGATCCGGCAAAACTGGCGACGCTTGAAGCCCTGTTCCGCGAGCAGGTGGCCGGCTTGCAGCAGCGCCCGCCGACGCCAGCCGAGGTTGAAGAAGCGCGCCATCACCTGTTGGGCCGGCTGGCAACTGAGCGCCAGACCAATGCCGAACTGACCGCCGGCCTGGCGGAGAACTGGCTGTGGCATGGACGGTTGCCGGGTGCCGGTGAACAGCGTGAAGCCATCCGCCAGCTGGGCCGGCAGGACATCCTGCAGGCGGTTGCAGGCCTGTTGCGAGGCCGCTATGTGGTGATCGAGGCAGGCGCAGCAGCGGTGAATGTGACAGACTGAACCGCTGCAACCCGCCGGTGGCGGGTTCTGTTGAAAAGTACCGTTACAAGGACCATCAAACCCACAATGAATACAGAACAACCCAAGTCCGGTATCCGGGAGCCTTCACTGCTGGATGCGCTGATTCCCATCCTCGCCCTGATCATCATGCTTTCCACGTCCGTGTACCTGTATGGTTCCGATTCGAACGGTGGCGGCAGCCAGGTGGCGCTGCTGATGGCAGCCATGATCGCTGCCATCGTGGCCATCAAGAACGGCTACCGCTGGCCGGAACTGCAGGAAGCCATCGTGCATGGCATTTCAACCGCCATGGGCGCCATCCTCATCCTGCTGGCCGTCGGTGCCCTGATCGGCACCTGGATGCTGGCTGGCACCGTTCCCACCATGATCGACTATGGCGTGAAAATTCTCAGCCCCAGCTACTTCTACATTGCCACCTGCCTGATCTGCACCATTGCCTCGGTGAGCATCGGCAGTTCCTGGACCGTGGCCGGCACCCTGGGGGTAGGGTTGATCGGCGTATCACAGGCGTTGAACCTGCCGCTGGAAATCACCGCTGGCGCGGTGGTATCCGGCGCGTATTTCGGCGACAAGATGTCGCCGCTGTCCGATACCACAAACCTGGCGCCGGCGGTGGCGGGTTCGGAGCTCTTCATCCACATTCGCCACATGGCATGGACCACCATCCCGTCCTACATTCTGGCCCTGCTGATATTCCTGTTCATCGGCCTGAGTGCCGACGTGGATACCGCGGCTACCGTCGAACTCGGCGCCATGAATGAGCTGCACGAGAATTTCAACATCAGTTTCTGGACGTTGCTGCCGCTGATAGCCGTGTTTGTGCTGGCCGTGAAAAAGTTTCCGGCCTTTCCGACCATCGTGTTTGGAGCACTGTTCGGTGGTGTGATGGCAGTTGTCCTGCAGCCCCAGCAGGTACTGGACTTCGCGGCTGCCCCCGAATTGTCCGCGCCGCTGGCCATGCTCAAGGGGGTATGGACCGCCTTTGGCAGCGGCTATGTGTCGGCAACCGGCAACGAGGCCATCGACTCGCTGCTCAGCCGCGGTGGCATGAGCAGCATGCTCTACACCATCTGGCTGATTCTCTGCGCGTTGGCTTTTGGCGCGGTGATGGAACATGCCGGCCTGCTGGTGCGGTTGATCCAGTCGATCCTCAAAGCGGCGAAATCCACCGGCTCGCTGATCGCTTCCGTATTGGTCACCTGCGTCGGCATGAACATTGTTGCTGCTGACCAGTACCTTTCCATCGTGCTGCCCGGCCGCATGTACCGGGCCGAGTTCCGCCGCCGCGGGCTGAAGGCACGCAATCTTTCCCGCGCGATCGAGGATGCCGGTACGCTGACCTCGCCGCTGGTGCCGTGGAACACCTGTGGTGCTTTCATGGCCAGCACACTGGGCGTGGCCACTTTTGCCTACTTGCCGTATGCGCTGTTCAACCTCATCAATCCGCTGGTGTCGCTGCTGTACGGCTTTACCGGATTCACCATCCAGAAAATTGATGAAGACGGCGATGGTAACGGCGATAATTCCAGCCTGCCGCCCGAGGCTTACGACCGGGCCCTGTAGCCATCCCATGCCAGCAACGCGGCAAACCGGCTGCCGGACTTGCGCAACTCCTGAAACATCATGAACCAGAAACCCGAAAGCCATCTGTTCTACCTGTCCAGTACACCACGGCCCCGGCTGGATCGCGCCGAAGGCGTGTATTTGTGGGACGTCAACGGCAAGCGTTACCTGGATGCCAGCAGCGGCCCCATGGTGTCCAACATCGGCCATTCAAACCCGCGCGTGCTGGCGGCCATGAAACAGCAGATGGACAAGGCCACCTTTGGCTACCGGCTGCATTTCGAAAACGAACCGGCGGAAGAACTGGCCACCCTCACGGCCTCGCTGATGCCGCCGGGACTGGACCGCATCTTCTTTGTTTCGGGCGGTTCCGAAGCGGTGGAGAGCTGCCTGAAACTGGCGCGCCAGTATGTGCTGACCCAGGGCCAGCCCGACCGCTGGAAAGTGATTTCACTGTTTCCCTCCTACCATGGCTCCACGCTGGGCGCTTCATCGGTCACCGGCATGAAGCAGTTCACCGAGCCATTCGCGCCGATGATGGCCCGCATGCCGAAAATCCCGGCGCCGACCTGTTACCTGGATCACGATGAACTCAGCCTGGAGCAACGCGGCGAGCGCTACGCGCAAATGCTGCGCGACCGGATTCTCGAGGAGGGCCCGGAAACCGTGCTGGCCTTCATCATGGAACCGGTGGGCGGCGCTTCCACCGGCGCGCTGGTGGCGCCGGACAGCTGGCATCGCAGGGTCCAGGCCATCTGCGAGGAGTTCGGCATCCTGCTGATCCTCGATGAGGTGATGACCGGTGCCGGGCGAACCGGGAAGTTCATGGCCGCGGAGCACTGGAACTACCGGCCCGACATCATCGCCATGGCCAAGGGATTCGCCGCCGGCTATGCGCCGCTGGGCGCGATGGCGGCGCAGCGGCACATTGTCGACGCGGTGATGGCCGATGGCGGATTCGCTCACGGTTACACCTATGCCGGCAACCCGCTGGCCTGCGCGGCCGGCCTGGCGGTGCTGCAGGAAGTGCAGCGGCAAAACCTGGTGGACGCGGCGGCAGTGCAGGGTGAAAAACTCAAAGCCGGGCTGCGGGAGCTGATGTCGCGTTATGAATTCATCGGCGATGTGCGCGGCAAGGGCTTGCTGCTGGCGTTTGAACTGGTGTCCGACCGCGGCACCATGGCGCCGTTGCCGGCCGCCCTCAACGCGCATTTGGAAGTGGTGGAAGAAGCTTACCGGCGCGGCCTGATCATCTATTCGCGGCGCACCCGCGGCGGGCTTGAGGGCGACCATTTCATGGTCTGCCCGCCGTTGACGGTGAACGATGCGCAAATCGCCGAAATCCTGGAGGGCCTGGATGCCAGCCTG
>CBFGWJ010000005.1:0-20057 GCA_965652335.1 uncultured Gammaproteobacteria bacterium
GAAGTTGTGGGTGAAAATCCGCTGAGGGGCGGTTACTTTCGGCAGGGTGGCATGCACCGCCAATTTACGTACACTTGGCGCCACCTTAGCGCCGGTAAAACTGACCAGGATGATCCGATGATTACTTCGCAACGCGCCTGCATCGTGCCGACTTTCGGGACGGCTTTTGTGCTGACTTTCGTGCTGTTGACTGCCTGCGAACTGCGGGCCGGGAGCGAGGAGGCGCATCCGCTGGCCAACATGCCATTGCGCTCCATCGGCCCGGCGCTCACTTCCGGCCGGATTGCCGACTTTGCGTTCCATCCTGACAATCCGGCCACCTATTACGTGGCCGTGGCCAGCGGCGGCGTGTGGAAAACCACCAACGACGGCATCAGCTGGGAGCATGTGTTCAGCAACGAAGGTTCCTATGCCACTGGCGTGGTGGCGCTGCAGCCGTCCAATCCCGAAGTGGTATGGGTGGGCACTGGCGAGAACAATTCGCAGCGCAGCGTGGGTTTTGGTGATGGCGTATACCGGTCACTGGATGGTGGCCGCAGCTGGCAGAACCTGGGCCTGCAAGACTCGGGGCACATCTCCATGATCCGTTTCGACCCGCGCGATGACAACATCGTCTACGTCGCCGCCCAGGGCCCGTTGTGGAGTCCTGGCGGCGACCGCGGGCTGTACAAGAGTACCGATGCCGGCGCCAACTGGAACGCGGTCCTGACGGTGGATGAAAATACCGGTGTCAATGAGTTCGTCATTCACCCGCAGCAGCCCGATACGCTGCTGGCCAGCACCTACCAACGCCGCCGTCATGTCTGGACCCTGATCAATGGCGGGCCGGGCAGCGGAATACACAAGTCCACCGATGGCGGCAAGACCTGGCGCGAGATCACCAGCGGGTTGCCCAAGGGTGACATGGGCCGCATCGGCCTGGCGGCCGCGCCGTCCAGGCCTTCCGTGGTTTATGCCATCGTGGAGGCTGGCGTGGAGGAGCAAGGTGTATACCGCAGCACGGATTTCGGCGAGCACTGGGTGAAACAGTCAGACCGCACCACCAGCAGCCCGCAGTACTACAACGAACTGATTGTCGATCCGCTCGACGCCGACCGGGTGTACTCCGTGGATACCTTCACCCAGGTTTCCGAGGACGGTGGAAAAACCTGGACGCGGCTGTCCTTCACCAACCGCCACGTGGATGATCACGCCCTGTGGATCGACCCGGCCAACACCGACCACCTGGTTATCGGCGGCGACGGCGGAATCTTCGAGAGCCATGACCGCGGCCAGCTGTGGCGGCAGGTGGGCAACCTGCCCATCGTGCAGTTCTACCGCGCCACGCCGGACAACGACCTGCCGTTTTACAATGTCTGTGGCGGCACCCAGGACAACCATACCCTGTGCGGGCCCAGCCGCACCGTGTTTGCGGATGGCGTCAGCAACGCCGACTGGTGGATTGCCCAGTTCGGTGATGGGTTCAAGGCCCGCATCGACCCCACCGATGCGAATGTCGTTTATGCCCAGTACCAGCATGGCGGCCTGGTGCGCATGGACAAGCGCAGCGGTGAGCGCCTCTCCATCACACCTCAACCGGGTTCTGGCGAAACCAATTACAACTGGAACTGGAATTCGCCGCTGATCATTTCGCCGCACGACCACAAGCGGCTTTACTTTGGTTCGGAAAAGCTGTTCCGTTCCGATGACCGCGGCGAAAGCTGGGTGGCGGTGAGCCCCGACCTAAGCCGCCAGATCGACCGCAACCGGCTGGAAGTGATGGGCCGGGTGTGGAGCGTGGATGCCATCGCCAAGAATGCCTCCACCTCGATTTACGGCGCCATGATCGCGCTGGATGAAAGCCCGCTGCAGGAAGGCCTGCTGTACGTGGGAACGGATGACGGGCTGATCCGCGTGTCCCCGAACGGCGGTGAAAGCTGGAGCCGGGTGGAATCCTTCGGCGGCGTGCCGGAAATGTCGCTGGTGGAGGACATCATCGCTTCGAAACACGACGTGAACGTGGCTTACGCCACGGTGGACAACCACAAGCGCGGCGACCACAAGCCCTATGTGCTGAAAAGCACCAACCAGGGGGCCAGCTGGAAACAGATCGGCGCCTCCCTGCCGGAGCGGGGCAGCGCGCACACCATCGTCGAGGATCCGGTGGACCCGGACCTGCTTTACGTGGGCACCGAGTTCGGTTTGTTCTTTACCCAGGACGGCGGCGAATCCTGGCATGAATTCACCAGCCTGCCCACCATCGCGGTGCGCGACCTGGAATTCCAGCAGCGCGAGGATGATCTCGTCATCGCCACCTTCGGCCTGGGCATCTACATCCTCGATGATGTTTCGCCGCTGCGCAGCAAGGCTGCTGAACTGAAGCAGGCGGCCACACTGTTCAAGCCGCGCGACAGCTGGATCTACATTCCTGACAACCGCCGCGGTTGGGGTGGCAAGGGCGATTATGGCAATGACCGCTACGTGGCTGACAATCCGCCGTATGGCTCGGTGTTTTCGTATTACCTGCCGGACGACATCCAGTCGCTGAGGGAACAACGACTGAAGGCGGAAAAGGAACTGGCGGACAAGGGCGAAGACACTCCGTACCCGGACTGGGACATACTGCGCCGTGAAGACCGTGAGGAAGCACCTGCGGTGGTTCTGACTGTGACCGATTCGAATGGCAACGTGGTGCGCCGGATCGAAGGCGAGACCGGCAAAGGCTTTCATCGTGTTGCCTGGGACCTGCGCTACCCGGCGCCCGACCCGGTGAACCTCAACCCGCCAGTGGACATCGCCCCCTGGGAAGGTGAACCCGCCGGACCGCTGGCCGTGGCAGGAGAATACCGGGTGACGCTGTCGCAACGCGTCCAGGGTGAGCTGCAGCAACTGGCCGGGCCCCAGTCCTTCACGCTCAAGCCGCTGCACAGCGGCGGGCTGGTGTCCGACGACCAGCAGGCGCGGCTGGCGTTCGAGCTGGAAGCCGCGGAACTCTATCGCGCCGTCATGGGCGCAGACCAGGCGGCGGCGGAAGTGACGTCCCAGCTGGATCACCTCCTGGCGGCGTTGTCGCTGACGCCAGCGGCCAATGAAACTCTGGCCCAGCAGGCGCGTGCGCTGCGAACCCGCCTGCAGGAGCTGCAGGTGGTGCTGAATGGGGACAGCACGCTGGCCAGCCGTTATGTCAACGTGCCACTGTCGCTGACTGGCCGTATCGGCTTCATTCTCGGCGGTGGCTGGAACAGCCAGGCCGCCGTGCCGCGCGGCTACCGTGATTCACTGGAGGTTGCGCAAGGTGAGTACGCCCGTGCCGCGGAGCAACTGCGACAGATTGCCGCGGATGTGGCTGCCCTGGGAGCTGAGGCCGAGAGGCTGGGCGCGCCCTGGACGCCCGGTCGCCTGCCATCGTTGCAACCATGAGCTGAAAGTCGCGGTTGCTCGAACAGCATTTCAGGCGTACTTTAATAGCACGGTCAAATGTGAGACACTCGGGCGCGAATAGATAGTCCCGTTTGCAAGACCGTTTATTTCGAACCGAATTATTCCAAACTACTTCAGAAAGGGCCGTACCAACCAGAATAAGATCGAATCACATATTTCAAAAACTCAATCCGGGGTACACACATGAAATGCATGTATTATCTTGCACCCAATCTGGTCAGCACCCACCAGATTTCAGACGACCTGCACAGCGTGGGGGTCGACGATTGGTTTTTACACATCATCTCAAAGGATGAGGAGGGTCTGAAGCGCGACAAGCTTCATTCCAGCAACTGGCTGGAAACCACGGACCTGATTCGAGACGGATTCATCGGCGCCAATTTCGGGTTCATCGGCGGCGCCATACTGGCTTTCCTGCTGCTACATTTCCAACCATTCGGCCCGAATGTACCCACGGTGGCCGCGGTATTCCTGGTCATTGTCGCAACGCTGTTCGGTGCCTGGCTGGGTGGGCTGGTGGGTATCGACAGCGAAAACCGCAAACTGCGCCGCTTCCACGATGAAATTGAAGCCGGCAAATACCTCATCCTCATCTACGCCCGCAAAGGCCAGGGCGAGAAAGTAAAAGCCATGATGAATGAACGGCATCCGGAAGCCCGCCATGTGGCCACGGACCGGCATTTCATCAATCCATTCTCCCGTGTAGAACGCAAGCGGCGTGCTGCACGCCAGGCGGAACAAGCATTCGAATAGATTGAACTGACCCGACATAAAAGGACAGGCGTATGGCCATCGCACTCGGAATCCTGTTTCTGGTAGTCATTACCGTCCTGTTCCACATCTTCAGTCCCTGGTGGTGGACTCCGATCGCCGCTGACTGGGCCTTCCTCGACCTCACCGTCGACATCACCTTCTGGATCACCGGGTTTGTTTTTGTCGTCCTGAACGGATTCCTGGTCTGGGTGATCATCAAATACCGGCACCGTGAAGGCCTCAAAGCCCATTACGAACCGGAGTCACACAAGCTTGAAGCCTGGTTGACCATCGTCACCACCATTGGCGTGGTGGCATTGCTGGCGCCCGGATTGTGGGTGTGGGGCAAGTTCGTGGAAGTGCCTGAAGATGCGCGGGTGGTTGAGGTGGTTGGCCAGCAGTGGCACTGGACCTTCCGCTTCCCCGGTGAGGATGGCGTGCTGGGGCAGGTTGATGTGGCGCAGATGTCGGTGGACAACCCGTTCGGCATGAAAGCCGAGGACCCTGCCGGGCAGGACGACATACTGGTGGAAAGCGGCGAATTGCACCTGCCCCTGGGTGAATCCTACAAGTTCGTGCTGCGCTCCAAGGACGTACTGCACAACTTCACCGTACCGCAGTTCCGCGTGAAGATGGACCTGGTTCCGGGTTCGACACCTTACGCCTGGCTGAAGACGACGCGCACCGGACGATTTGACATCCTGTGCGAGGAACTCTGCGGCATCGGCCATTTCGCCATGCGCGGTGCGGTCGTGGTGGATGAACCCGATGCTTTTGACAATTGGCTGCAAGGCTGGCCCACCTGGAGCGAGGTGATGCAACAGGCGGAAGCGCAACCGGCCATGGGCCAGGCGCAATACGCTGTCTGCGCCGCCTGCCATGGAGCGCAGGGCGAGGGTAATGAAATGCTCAATGCGCCTCGCCTGGCGGGCCTGAACGCATGGTATCTCGAACGGCAGTTGCAGCACTTCAAGCATGGCTTGCGCGGTGCCAATGCGGAGGATGCGTTCGGCATGCAGATGGCGCCCATGGCTGCCACGCTGGCGGACGAAGCGGCCATCCGCAACATTTCCGCCTACATCGCGGCTCTGCCCGAACCCACCGGCATGGCGCATAAAGTCCAGGGCGACCACCAGCGCGGCGCCAAGCTCTTTGGCACCTGTACTTCGTGCCACGGCGCGCAAGGGCAGGGCATCTGGGCACTGAACGCTCCGCGGCTGCAAGGCCAGAATGACTGGTACCTGAAACGCCAGTTACAGAACTACAAGAGCGGGGTGCGCGGCTCGCACCCGTCAGACCTGTACGGCAAGCAGATGAACCTGCTTTCCGGCATGTTGCGCAGCGAGCAGGACATCAACGATGTGGTGGCCTACATCAACCAATTGAAATGAATGTACCCGGCTGACCGGGGCAGGAGTATGTACTGATGGCTTATGTTGCAATTGCAGACCGTGACCACGAACAGCACCTGCATGATCCCCAGACATTTGTCACCAAATACATCTGGAGCCAGGACCACAAAGTCATTGCCATACAATACAGCCTGACCGCCATCGCGGTGGGCCTGGTTGCGCTGGTGCTGAGCCTGGCGATGCGCCTGCAGCTGGGCTTCCCCGACACCTTCTCGTTCATAACGCCTGACGAGTACTACCAGGCCATCACCATGCACGGCATGATCATGGTGGTTTACCTGCTTACTGCCCTGTTGCTCGGCGGTTTTGGCAACTACCTGATTCCCCTGATGTGCGGCGCCCGGGACATGGTGTTCCCGTTCATGAACATGCTCAGCTACTGGGTGTACCTGCTGTCGGTGCTGGTGCTCTGCGCCAGCTTCTTCATTCCGGGCGGCCCCACCGGGGCCGGCTGGACGCTGTATCCGCCGCAGGCTGTGTTGCCCGGTACACCCGGCATTGGCGGCGGCATCATCCTGATGCTGGTGTCGCTGGCGCTGTTCATCGTGGCCTTCACCATGGGCGGCCTGAACTATGTCACCACTGTGCTGCAGGCCCGCTGCCGCGGCATGACCCTGATGCGCATGCCACTGTCGGTGTGGGGCATTTTTACCGCCACCATCCTGGGCCTGCTGGCTTTTCCGGCGCTGCTGGTCAGCGCCATCATGCTGTTGCTGGATGGCATCATCGGCACCAGCTTCTTCATGCCAACCCTGCTGTCCATGGGTGAGGATTCCGGCCACAACGGCGGCAGCCCCATCCTGTTCCAGCACCTGTTCTGGTTCTTCGGCCACCCCGAGGTTTACATCGTGGCGTTGCCGGCGTTTGGCATGGTGTCGGATGTGATTTCCGTGCATGCGCGCAAGAACATTTTCGGTTACCGCATGATGGTTTGGGCCATCCTGGCGATTGGTGTCATTTCCTTTGTCGTGTGGGCGCACCACATGTACGTCAGCGGCATGAATCCGTACTTCGGCTTTTTCTTTGCCACCACCACGCTGATCATTGCCATTCCCACGGCGCTGAAAGTCTACAACTGGGTGCTGACGCTGTGGAAAGGGGACATCCGCCTGACCGTGCCCATGCTGTTCGTGATCGGTTTCATTTTCACCTTCATCAACGGCGGCATCACTGGTCTGTTCCTGGGAAATGTGGCGGTGGATGTACCGCTGTCCGATACCTATTTCGTCATCGGCCATTTCCACATGGTGATGGGCGTATCACCGATCCTGGTGATCTACGCGGCGATTTACCACTGGTACCCAAAAATTACCGGGCGCATGCTCAATGACACCCTTGGCCGGGTGCACTTCTGGCTGACGCTGTTCGGCACCTATGCCATTTACCTGCCGATGCATTACCTCGGCATTCTCGGCCTGCCACGGCGCTACTTCGCCATGGGAGATACCGCGTTCATTCCGGATTCGGCGCACACCATGAATGAAGCGATTTCGATCGCCGCACTGTTCGTGGCCGTGGCGCAGTTCATTTTCATCTTCAACATGTTCTGGAGCCTGCGTAACGGCAAGAAAGCCGGCAGCAACCCTTGGAAAGCCACCACGCTGGAATGGCAAACGCCGGATACCCCGGCCAAGCACGGCAACTGGGGCCACGACCTGCCGGTGGTCTACCGCTGGGCGTATGACTACAGCGTTCCGGGAGCCGCGCAGGACTACATACCCCAGAACATGGCGCCGGAGGATGTGCCAACCACCGGTTCCACCTACCACGGCGAGGAAGCCAAACACCCATGAGCTGGTTCAGCAAAATCTCTGAGAAGCCCTGGGAGCACTCCGGGGAAATCAGCGGCCTGCATGAAGACCTGTCGGTCCGGCCCGCCAGCCGCACCGGCCTGTACCTGTTCCTGGCGGTGATTACCAGCATGTTCCTGCTGTTCAGCGTATCGCACCAGATGCGCATGACCTACGGCGACTGGGTAAAAGCCAGCGAACCGGCGATCCTCTGGTTCAACACGGGCTTGCTGGTGCTGGCTTCGATCAGCCTGCAACTGGCCACCAATGCGGCCAGGGCACGGGAACCGGCAAAGATGAAGTGGTGCCTGTTGGCGGCACTGCTGCTCACCACGGGTTTCATCGCCGGCCAGCTGGAAGCCTGGCGTGAAATGCTGGCCGCCGGACTTTACGCGCAGGCCAATGCGTCCTATGCGTTTTTCTACATGTTTACCGCGATTCACGCCCTGCACCTGGTGGGCGGCATGTGGTTCCTGGGACGGGCAGGGTTAGCCGCATTTCGCCAGGCCGATGATCCGGCCCTGACAAACCGTGTGGGAATGTGCGCGGTTTACTGGCACTTCCTGTTGCTGGTGTGGTTTCTGCTTTTTTACCTGTTGCTCAGCAGTTGATGTGGGTTCGCATGAGGAACAAGCCATGAGGGATACGACATGACCGGGGAAGCTCTCGCCGCCAGTTCGAACATACTCGACGGCAACCGCGGCGCCATTCAGGATGTTGCCGGGGACAAGCAGGTGTTCCAGGTGCCCTGGGGCAAGGCCATGATGTGGATTTTCCTGCTCAGCGACACCTTCATTTTCTCCTGTTTCCTCATCAGCTACATGAGCGTGCGGATTTCCACCACAGTGCCGTGGCCGTATCCCAGCGAAGTGTTCGCGCTCAGTTTCGGCGGTGACCCCATTCCGCTGATTCTCATTGCCATCATGACCTTCGTCCTGATCACCTCCAGTGGCACCATGGCGCTGGCGGTGAATTACGGCTATCGCCGGAACAAGAAAATGACGGTGCTGCTGATGGCGGCCACGGCCTTTCTGGGCGCCACGTTCGTGGGCATGCAGGCCTTTGAATGGACCAAGCTGATCGTCGACGAAGGCGTTCGGCCCTGGGGCAATCCGATGGGCGCGGCGCAATTCGGCGCCAGCTTTTTCATGATCACCGGGTTTCACGGCATGCACGTTTCAGCCGGCGTGATTTACCTCAGCGTTGTCGCCTGGCGCGTGGGCAGCGGGTATTACGACCGGCACAAGAACGGCAATTACGAAACCGTGGAAATCGCCGGCCTGTACTGGCATTTCGTGGACCTGGTCTGGGTGTTCATTTTCGCGTTTTTCTATCTGTGGTGACGTCCGGTGAACCACCGGTGACGGAGAAGGCTTGAGATGACGGCAACAGCAGCAACTTCGGAAGGACATCAACAACATCCGCTGGGCGTGTATTTCTGGGTGTGGGGATTGCTGTTCGTGCTCAGCGCGTTTTCCTACGCGGTGGATTACTACGAGTTGCAGGGCTACCTGCGCTGGACGTTGATCCTGCTGTTCATGTTCCTGAAGGCGGGATTCATCGTGGCCGTGTTCATGCACATGGCCTGGGAGCGCCTGGCGTTGATTTACGCCATCCTGGTGCCTCCACTGTGCCTGCTGGTGTTCATCGGGCTGATGGTGATAGAAGGCGAGTACATCGAATTGAGTCGCCTGATTGCCTTTGGGCCGGCCGCGGAAATTTTTTCAACCCATCACTAATGCACAATACCGTACTGCGGCAACCCGGACATTGCCGGGCTGCCGCAGCAGGGTTTGAAGCCTGGGCAACTTGGCTTCAGGCGGCCTTGCGCTGCTTCAGCTGCTGCAGCATGGTGCCGGCGTCGCTGACCTCAAACGGGTCGGTGGGGCAGTCGTCGCACTTGCCTTTCTCGGAGAACAATGCCGTGATCACGCCGTCCTCGACCAGCATGGAGTAGCGCCATGAACGCGCACCGAAGCCCAGGTTGTCCTTGCGTACCAGCATGCCCATCTGCTCGGTGAAGAACCCGCTGCCATCGGGCAACAGCTTGACGTTCTTCACGCCCTGGTGCTTGCCCCACTGGAACATGGTGAAAGCGTCGTTCACGCTCAGGCAATAGATGTCATCCACGCCCAGGTCCTTGAACTCCTGGTACTTCTCCTCATAACCCGGCAGGTGCGTGCTGGAGCAGGTGGGTGTGAAAGCACCCGGCAGCGCGAACACCACTACCTTGCGGCCCTTGAAGATGTCATCGCTGCTCACATCCTGCCAGCGGTAGGGGTTGGGCCCTTCCAGGGATTCGTCCCGCACGCGGGTCTTGAAAACAACGTTCGGCACTTTCTTGCCGACGAGTGATTCATTACTGCAATTTGGCTGGTTCATTACATTCCTCCCAATGGATTGATAATTAAAGTGGAATTCATGGCGGGCATTGTAGGTAAATATCTATACATTTGTAAAATTGATTGTGGATATAAAAATGATAGCTAATAGCTATGCATCGCCTTTTTCTTCGCTGCGATGGAACCCGGCCTTTCTCTGCTACATTTAGCGCACATGCCGAGGCAGGAGTGCTGATGAACGAATTGACGGAACGGAATGCGCTTTCCCGCGACGCCCTGCTGCGTATCCTGGATGTCAGCCAGAAACTTGCGGCCTCCTATGACCTGATGCAGTTGCTCAATGAAGTCGTGGAGGCGGGCCGTGATGTGTTGCTGGCTGACCGCGGCAGCCTGTGGCTGTACGATCCTTCACAGCATGAGCTGGTCCTGAAAATTCCGGCCGGCACTCCGGAGATGCGAATCCCCGCCAACAAGGGCCTGGTGGGCGAATGCCTCACCAGCAAGAGCATCATCAACGTACCTGATGCCTATGCGGACAAGCGCTTCAGCCAAAGCATGGATCACCGGACCGGCTACCGGACCCATTCCATCCTGAGCATCCCGTTGCTGGGCCGCCAGGGCGAACCGGTTGGAGTGATGCAGCTGCTCAACAAACAGGGCGGCGTGTTTGAACACAATGATGAGCTGATGGCGGCTGCGCTGGGAGCTCAATGCGCAGTGGCCCTGCAACGCACCCAGCTGACCGAAGCGCTGCTGCTGAAGGAACGCCTGGACGAAGAGGTTTCGCTGGCGCGCGAAATCCAGATGGGAACGCTGCCGGATACCATGCCCGAGGTACCGGGTTATGACCTGCATGGCCGGTTCCTGCCAACCGAACAGACCGGCGGCGACACCTTTGATCTCGTCATGCTGGACTCCGGGCTTTTCATCCTGATGGGAGACGCCACCGGCCACGGCTTTGGCCCGGCACTGTCGGCCACGCAGATGCAGGCCATGCTGCGGGTGGCATTCCGCTGTGGCGCCAGCCTGGCGGAAGCCTACACCCATGTGAACAACCAGCTGTCGGAGGATTTGCCGGACGACCGTTTCATCACGGCCTTCATGGGCGTGCTGGACCCACGCACGCACCGGCTGGAGTATTACTCCGGCGGCCAGGGTCCGCTGTTGTTCTACCACGCCTCCAGCGGGGAATTTGAGTTCCGTGGCCCTTCAACGTTTCCGTTGGGTGTGATGGAAATTGGCAGCCCGGGCCCGGTGCAGGTCTTTGAGTTTGAGCCCGGCGACGTGCTGGCCCTGCTGTCCGATGGCATCTACGAGTATGCCAGCGACCAGGGAGCCGAGTTCGGGCAGCACAGGGTGGAACACTGGATGGCGGATTATCACCACCTGCCGGCCGCCGAATCAGGCAGGCAGTTGATGCAGATGATCAGCGAATTCGGAGCGGGCTCCACCCAGCTCGACGACATCACGGTGGTCATCATCAAGCGACTGGCCTGACTCATCAGGATCCTCGTGCTGGAGTACACTGTGCTGTCGGGTGGAAGGACGTATGGGGTATTCAATTTCAGTCCATGGGTTTTCAGAGGAAGGCCGAATCATGCGCAAGCGATACGAACGCAGCTTTGAGGAAATCAGCCACATCGTTGGCGATACCGAGGAATTTTTTGCCAGCCAGGGGGTGGATTCATCATTGCGAACGCCGGTGGATCTTTGCATCGAGGAGCTGTTTGTGAACATGGTGAATTACAACACCGAAACCAAGGCGCAAATATTGCTGGAGATGCAGCCGGTGCAGGGGGGAGTGCAGGTCAGCCTCACGGATTTCGATGTGGAGCGATTCGATCCGACCCAGGCCGGCGATGTGGATGTCGATGCCCCGGTGTCGGAGCGGGTTCCGGGAGGGCTCGGGCTGTACCTGGTGCTGAAAATGGTGGACTCGATTCACTACGAATACGCGAACAGGCAGAGTAAAATCACCTTCATAATCAAAGTGGTTGAGGAACATGTTTGAAATATCTTTCAATGACAGTGGCGAAGTGACGCTGAAAGGGCGCCTGGATGCCGCCCAGGCTGCCAATGCACAGGAATTCCTCGATCAGTTGGCCGGCCCCTGCGTGCTGGACATGACCACCCTGGAATACATCTCCAGCGCCGGCCTGGGTGTGCTGCTGAAGACCCACAAGCGCATGCTGGCCGGTTCCTCCGGCATGGTCCTGGTCAATGTGAACCCGCACATTATCGATATTTTCCGCTATTCCGGGTTTGATAAATTGTTCGAAATCAAGGTATTAGGGTCATGATTTCAGGCCATTTCCCGTTCGTTGGCCAGTCCTCGGGAAATTTCTTCAATCACCCACCAACTTTCACCAACGTGAATGGTACTTATGGATAACCACCGGGACCATGAGCTGATCGGTCGATGCAGGCAGGGTGACCGGGTGGCCTTGGGCCAGCTGGTGCAGGAGTACGAACGCCCGATCTACAACGCAGCTTATCGCGTGCTGGGCAACCCGGACGACGCAGCCGACGTAACCCAGGTGGTGTTTCTCAAGGTATTTGAGCGGCTCGACCAGTACAACCCGAAGTTCAAGTTTTTCAGTTGGATTTACCGGATTGCCATCAACGAGGCAATCAACCACCGGAACCGGACACGCAATGAACAGGAACTTGAAGAAGAGCAGTTCGTCAGTGCCGAGAACCCGGAGCACAGCCTGGACACCCGACAGATGTCGGAGGTAGTACAGGACAGCCTCATGGAGTTGCAGGAGGATTATCGGGTGGTGGTGGTTTTGAGGCATTTCTCGGACTTGAGTTACCGGGACATCAGCGATGTACTGCATATTCCCGAGAAGACCGTGAAGTCACGTTTATATTCCGCGCGCCAGATCATGAAGAATCATCTGGCAGAGAGGGGGATGGTGTGAACATAGTGGACGAGCGAATTGCTGAATTGATCCAGGCCGAGGTTGATGGCGCGCTTGCCGAAAGCGAACGGGAAGTACTCCAGGCGGAGCTGGCCCGGTCTGCCGCGGCCCGCGCCTATCGCGACGAGATGATGCACCTGGCCAAGATCCTCGGTGAGGTGCCCGACCTCGAACCCCCGCCTGGCCTGAACCGCCGCATTCTCGACAGTATTGAGCTTCCCGCCCCGCGACAGCTGCCCGCATGGCTGCGAAACTGGTTCCGGCCGGCTTCCTATGGCCTGGCGGTGGCGGCCGGCATGTTGCTGGCCGTGGGCATGATTCGAATCCTGCCGGTTTCGAACAGTGACATGTTTGGTGAAATGTCCAGCCTGGCAGGGTCCATGGTGAAGCATGACAAGGTATTGCCGGATGCCTCCCGCAGCCAGTTGGCTGTTGACCTGGAGGTGGTTGAGGGCTCGATCCTGCTCAAGGAAATGAATGGCACCCTGGCCCTGCAGTTTGACCTGGATTCGGTGGGTCCGGTGGAAATCAACATTCCGCTGGCAAGGTCCGGAATGGAGTTCGGGGGATTCGTGCATGATGCAAAAGGCATGGAGGTATTGGAGGTTTCCGAAGGGAATTTGCGTGTGGTGAACCAGGGCTCGCGCCAGTTTGTGGTGTTCCTGCGCAGGCCTGGAGTTTCGTCAGAAGAAATGGCGAATGGTGCGGCGTCGGATCTGGCCGTGACCATTAGCCAGGACAATAGAAATATATTCAAAGGTACTATCGCGTTAGGTGGGTGAGGCAGGGTAGTTCAGTGTCATGACGGCGCCGAATGTACCTCAAACCTGATCACAATCCAGTTGTTCAGGAGAATTTGAAATGCGTAAACAAAGTTCAGGCATGTCCAAGACGGCGTTTCTATTGGTTGCCATTGCTCTTGTGTTGGCCGTGGTTGTGGTATCAAGCAGCTTGTGGCCCCCGGGTGACCAGGATTTGTCCGGCACCATCGTTCCGGCCGAGCGTTACCAGTCTGACCAGATTGCCGAGGAAGATGTGGTTCTGGGCGATGAGTCGGTAGCGAAAATCATGCAGACCGATGAGTTCCAGCATCTGCAAAGCGGCACTGAAGCGGCTGCCTCTGCCAATGCGTCCGCCGACGAGGCGCGAATCAGGGCAGCGGATGATGCGCGAATCATGGCTGCCGATGACGCCGTGGCCGTGGCTACCGCCGATGCTGCGCGTTTGAACGCGGCGGCAGAGGCCGCCAGCAGGGCCTCCGATGCAGCCCGCATGAAATCGGCTGATGCAGCCCGCATCGCGGATGCCGCCCGCATGAACAATGCCGCGGATGCCGCAGCCAAGGCCGCCGACGCTGCCAGGGCCGCTGCCGCAGCCAGCGACGCTGCCGCCGATGCGGCCAGGGCCGCTGATGCTGCCAGGTTGGCCTTTGCCCGAGTGCAGGCTGCGGAAGCTGCCCGTTTGCAGGCTGCTGATGCTGCCCGTATGCAAGCCGCCGATGCTGCCCGTTTTCAGGCCGCCGATGCTGCCCGCATCCAGGCTGCCGACGCTGCCCGTGCCGCGGAGAATCTCAGAAAGAACTGAGCTTTCCAAACCGAACGGTTCGAAGCTTGCCGCCGGTCCATGACCGGCGGTTTTTTTTGTGCCTCCGGCGACTGCGCAACGGCGCCCGGAGTATCATGGCGGCACAAGAAAACCGGTTGGGTGGGGCATGCGTCAATCTGCTTTGGGAGTGGTCATACTGGTGTTGCTGGCGGCTGTCGGCACCACTCCGCCATCGGTCGCGGCGCCCTTTGAAATGGATGAGGTTGAGACCGAAGATCTGCGCCTGCTGTACTTTGATCCACTGACCACCCACCTGGTCCCGCATGTCACCCGCAGTTTCCATAATTCGCTGCAGTTCCAGGAGAAAATGTTCGGCTGGACGCCATACGACAAACCCAGCCTGATGCTGCAGGATTTCAGTGATTATGGTAACGCCGCGGCGCTGTCGGCGCCCAAAAACCTGTTGTGGATCGATGTGGCGCCGATCAACCACACCTTTGAAACCTTCCCGGCGCTGGAACGGATTTACATGCTGATGAACCATGAACTGGTGCATCTGGCAACCGGCGATGCCGCCAATGAGCGCGACAGGCGCTGGCGCAGGTTCTTTGGCGGCAAGCCCTCGGCTACCGGCAAACATCCGGAATCCATCCTGTACGCGTATCTCTCAACCCCAAGAAACGCAGCGCCGCGCTGGTATTTCGAGGGCAGTGCGGTGTTCATGGAAACCTGGATGTCGGGCGGCATCGGCCGCGCCCAGGGCGCCTATGACGAGATGGTGTTCCGCGCCATGGTGCGTGACGATGCGCATTTTTACAGTGACCTTGGCATCGTCGCTGAAGGCTCGGCCATCGACTTCCAGACGATGACCAATGCCTACCTCTACGGCACTCGCTTCATCAGCTACCTGGCTTACGCCTGCTCGCCCGGGCAGGTCATTGAGTGGCTGAGCCGTGGGACCGACAGTGAAGCGTATTACGCCCGCCAGTTCGAGAAGGTGTTCGGCAAACCCCTGGGTGAGGCCTGGCGTGACTGGATTCAGTTTGAGCGCGACTTCCAGACCGTCAACCTGGCGAAGGTGCGGCAAGCGCCCATCACGCCCATCCAGCGCCTGAAGGCCACCGGCCTGGGTTCGGTTTCCCGTTCCTTTGTGGACGAACAGAACGGGCAGATGATCGGCGGCTTCTATTTTCCGGGCGTGGTGGCGCACCTCGGTGCCATGTCCTTGCGGGACGGCTCGGTGCGGCAACTGGCCGAGATCAAAGGGCCGATGAAATACAAGGTGACCACGCCGGCGCTGGATGTCCAGGCCGGCAAGCTCTATTACACCGCCGACAACCTGACTTTCCGTGACCTGATGGAGCTGGATCTTCAAACCGGCAAGACGCGCATGTTGATCGAGGACGCCCGCATCGGCGACCTGGCTTTCAACCCCCTCGATGGCAGCCTGTGGGGTTTGCGCCACCTGAACAGTTACGTAACCCTGGTGCGGTTGAGCCCGCCGTTCACCGGGTGGAACCAGGTCTTCACTTTTCCATACGGCCAGATACTGTCGGACCTGGATATCTCGCCGGATGGACAGTTGCTGTCGGCCACGGTGGAAGATGTGCAGGGGCGTCAGTACCTGCGCCTGTATCGCCTCGAGGACCTGCTGCAGGGCAATGCCGAGCACGTCAGCGAGTTCAGCTTCGGACGCGCCATTCCGGAAGGGTTCGTGTTTTCGCAGGACGGCCGCTACCTCTACGGCAGTTCGTTCTACACCGGCGTATCCAATATTTTCCGCTACGAGGTGGCGAATGGCGACATGCAAGCGGTGAGCAACGCGGAGACCGGCTTTTTCCGCCCGATTCCCCTGAGCGACGGATCTCTGGTGGTGTTTGAATACACCGGCGAGGGCTTCGTACCGGCCCGGATGCAACCTGAGCCTCTGGAGAACCTCAGCGCCATCACGTTCCTCGGCAACGAAATCGTGCGCAAGCATCCGGTGGTCAAGAGCTGGGCGGTGGGTGCTCCCACCAAGATCGATTACGACGCACTGCCCAGGAAGGAAGGAAAATACCGGCCGGAAAAGGAACTGGAGTACCTGTCGGGCTATCCGGTGGTGGAAGGTTACCGCGACAGCTTCGCGCCGGGTTTCAGTTTCACCTTCCAGGACCCGATGCTGTTTCATTCCCTGCGGGCGGACGTTTCCTGGAGCCTGGACGATTCGCTGGACAGCAGCGAACGCCTGCATGCCGACATCGAGTACAAGTCGCTGAACTGGCGTTTGCGCTACTGGCACAACGACGCGGATTTCTACGACCTGTTCGGCCCCACCGAACGCGCCCGCAAGGGCGATGCGCTGATTGGCGGTTTCCACAAGCTGCTGGTTTTTGATGAGCCGCGCACGCTGGCCTTTGATGCCGAACTGGCCTACTACACCGGCCTCGACACCCTGCCGGGCAACCAGAACGTGGCCATCGGTTTTGAGGAATTGCTCTCGGCCAAGGCGGAGCTGAACTACAGCAATACCCGCAAGTCACTGGGCGCCGTGGACCATGAAAAAGGCTGGCGCTGGGATGTTGCCGCTTATCTCGACCATGCCGAGGACGAGACCGTGCCGTTGCTGCGGGCGGGCGTGGATTTCGGCTTTGCCCTGCCGGTGAATCATTCTTCCGTGTGGTTCTACAATTCCGCCGGCTGGGCGCATGGCGACCGCGACAATTCACTGGCCAGCTGGTACTTCGGCGCCTTTGGCAACAATTATGTCGACGACCGCGAGGTCAAGCGTTACCGCGAGTTCTACAGTTTTCCGGGTTTTGACATCGACCAGATCGCCGGCCAGGATTTCGTCAAGTCGGTGGTGGAGTGGAACCTGCCTCCATGGCGATTCGAGAGCCTGGGAACGCCCGGGTTTTTCCTCTCTTACCTGCGTCCTGCGGTGTTTGCCGGAGTGTTGCTGACAGACCTGAACGACCGTGTTTACAATGAAACCTATAACAACCTCGGCCTGCAACTGGATCTTGAATTTACCGTCGTCCATCGCCTGCCCATGACCTTGTCGCTGGGATTCGCCCGCGGCTACATCGGCGGGCACAAAGCCGATGATGAACTCATGCTGTCACTGAAAATACTGTGAATTTATCCCCGCAAACCCTGATCCTGGCCCTGGTGGGCCTGTTGCCCGTACTGATATTCCTGTCGGTATTGGTTTTCATGGACAGCTACAAGCTGGTGCGGCTGCGGCTGGTGTTGTGGGTGATTCTGCTGGGTGGTGTCTGCGCCGGGCTGAGTTACCTCGTGAACGGCTGGCTGATCCAGGGCATCGACCTGCCGCTGCTGAATTTTACCCGCTATGTCGCGCCCCTGGTGGAAGAGGCCATCAAGGGCCTGGTGATGGTGTACCTGTTCCGCACCAGCCGCATCGGATTCCTGGTGGATGCCGCCATCCTGGGGTTTGCCGTAGGCGCCGGTTTTGCCTTCGTGGAAAACCTCTATTACCTCTACCAGGGCATCGGCACCAATCCGGGTGTGTGGATCGTGCGCGGCTTTGGCACGGCCATCATGCACGGGGGAGTGACCGCCATTTTCGGCGTGCTGGCCCAGACCATCACCGAACGCAGCATGAAAATCAACCCGCTGTACTACCTGCCCGGACTGCTGGCAGCCAGCATCCTGCATTCGGTGTTCAATCATTTTCCCGGTTCGCCGGTGTGGTCCACTGTGGGTACCTTGCTGATATTGCCGGCGCTGCTGGGGCTGGTTTTCCATCACAGCGCCAGGGCCATGCATGCCTGGCTGGAACTGGACTTTGATGCCGACACCTTGCTGCTGGAGCAGATCAACTCCGGTGAATTCCAGCAAAGCAAGATCGGCCGCTTCCTCACCGACCTGACGCAGAAATTCGAAGGGCCGGTGGTGGCCGACATGCTCTGCTACCTGCGTATCTACACCGAACTCGCGATCCGCGCCAAAGGCATATTGCTGATGCGCGAACATGGCATCGAGGCGCCGCCGGGGCAGGGCACCCACGAGAAGTTCCAGGAACTCAAATACCTCGAAAAAAGCATAGGCAAAACCGGCTGCCTGGCCATGCGGCCGTTCCTGCAAATGGAGCGGAAAGACCTCTGGCAGATGAACGTGCTGGAATGACTAGCTGTGAAGTGCCTAGCGGCTGTGCAGCCAGCCCGGCAACAGTTCAAAGGGATTGAAGTCGGGCGGCTCACTGAACCGGAGCCCGGCTTCTTTCAAACGCTGCTGCAGCTGTCCTGAATTCCACGCATCGAAGGTATCCGTGGCGCCGCCCACGCGATGCCCATTGATGAAAATCTGTGGGATGGTCGTTACTCCGAACCGGTCTTTCAGTACCTCGCGAATGCGGCCCCCCAGGTCATTTTCCTGGTACTTCACCGAATCCAGGTCCACCGACAGGAAGGGCACTTCGATGGCCTTGAACAGTTTGCGCACCGACCAGCAGAATTCACACCATTCCAGGGCAAAGAACACCAGCGGTTGCTCTTTGTCATTCAGCAGCAGGTCAACGTAATCACCCGCATCGGTGTCCGGCGTGGCGGGGCTGGCGGCAGGTTCCGGTTGCGCTTGAGGCGCCACGGCGGGTGGGGCCTTGACATCAAACCGGCACGAGGGAGTGGAACGGGAAATGGCCAGTTCCTCCTCGTCCATCTCCACTCCGATCGCTTCAAACAGCGGCGTGGACAGATAGCGCTCGCCGGTATCCGGCAGCATGCAGAGAATGCGGCTGCCCGGGGCTGCTGAACGGGCGATGTGCAGCGCGCCGGCAAAGGTTGCGCCGCCGGAAGTGCCGCAGAAAATGCCTTCCTGCCGGGCCAGCTGCCGGCTCATCTCCATGGCCTGGTTACCGTCGATGGGCTGGATATGGTCCGCCAGGTGCAGGGCCATGCCATCTTCCACCAGCCTGGGAATGAAATCCGGGGTCCAGCCCTGCATCAGGTGCGGACGGAAACTGGGGTGGCTGGCAGTAGCCTTGCCCTGCGCGTCCCGTTGCTGGGCGATTCCGCTGCCCAACAGCGGCGAGTTGTCCGGCTCGCAGACGATGATTCTTGTGTGTGGGCTTTTTTCCTTCAACACCCGCGCCGTGCCCTTGAAGGTGCCGCCGGTGCCGTAGCCGGTGACAAAATAATCCAGCGGCTGATCGGCAAACGCTTCCAGGATTTCCACCGCGGTGGTACGGGTGTGCGCATCGGCATTGGCTTCGTTTTCAAACTGCCGCACCAGGAACCAGCCGTGCTTCGCCGCCAGTTCTTCGGCCTTGGCCACCATGCCGCTGCCTTTCAGTTCGGCGGGCGTGAGCACCACGCGCGCGCCGAGGAAACGCAGGATTTTGCGGCGCTCGATGCTGAAACTTTCGGCCATGGTCAGCACCAGCGGATAGCCTTTTGCGGCGCAAACCATGGCCAGGCCGATGCCGGTGTTGCCGCTGGTGGCTTCGATGACGGTCTGGCCGGGCTTCAGGCTGCCGTCGCGCTCGGCCTGCTCGATGCAGCTCAATGCCATGCGGTCCTTCACCGAACCCATGGGGTTGAAGGCCTCGATTTTTGCGAACATGTCCACGCCGGCCGGAGCCAGGCGGTTGATGCGCACCACCGGTGTGTTGCCGATGGTTTGCAGGATGTTGTCCGCGATATTGTTCACGACAGGGTTGAAAGACATGGCGCGAAGCCCTCACCAGTGGTGTATGGCCATTATATCCAGCACGGCTCGTTGACAGCAGCGCAACCAGTCCCGAGAATCGTCCCCCATGCCCGAACATTCCGCCCAAAACTCAGCCCAAACCAGCCTGATCGACCCTCACCTGCCCCTGTGTGACCTGCACCGTCACCTCGATGGCAGCGTGCGGCTGCAAACCATCCT
>CBFGWJ010000006.1:0-19622 GCA_965652335.1 uncultured Gammaproteobacteria bacterium
GCAGCACGCTTTCGCCACGGCGCGGACAACCGAGTTCACCCAGTACGCTGGCCAGGTTATTGGCCAGGCCCGGGTTTGAAGAGTTGGCATTCAGGCCCTCACGGTACAGCCTCGCGGCAGTTTCAAGCTCGCCCCGGGCATAGGCCTGGTTGCCGAGCGCCAGGTAAGCCTGCGGCTCATCGGGCCAGCGTTGCAGGGCGCTGCGCCAGGCCGGTTCCGCCAGGGCCGGGCCGGCCACCGCTTCAAAGCTGGCCACTGCCTCGAAATACGGTTGTGGCATGGCTTTGGCCGGAATCTCGCCCGGTTGCAGGACCACCACGGCCCAGTTTCCCGCCCAATCCCACAGGCGGGCGAATTTCCCCACCTTCATGGCTTCATTGCGGTTCAGGCCGGTGTGCAGCACAACGGTTTCGCTGGCCGGGTCAAAGCCGGTCAGCACGGCGTAGTGCCATTGCGGAAAGTTCGGCGTGCGCAGGTTCTGCAGCAGCAGCACCGGCCGCCCGTTTTCCACCTGGGCGAACACCGTTTCCAGTTCATTCCCTATCACGTAGGGAATTCGTTCCGCCCTCCGCGTGGCAGCCAGCAATTCCAGTTGAAGGCTGCCCTGGCGTTCGGGCAGGTAAATCTGTGGCACCAGCTGGTCGGGAGTGATGACTACACCGGTATCCTGCAGCACGGATGCCAGTGCCGCGGGGCCGCACTGGTACTGTTCCTGGGCAAAAAACGGCACATCCAGCAGCACGGGTTCAGCACCCTGCACCAGGGCGGGCATATCCACTTTGGGGTTGATGCTGCAGGCGCTGAGCGCGGCTGCGATACATAAAAAAGCCAGGCCGCGAAGACGGCCTGGCCAATTCAGCGGGGACTTTCCCGGCACCTTCGGCAAAACCTTCAGGTTTTGTTGAAGATGTTGATCACGCCGGTGAGTTCAAGAATCAGCAGTACCACGAACACCGCGCCGATCAGGGCGAGAATGCCGTCACCACCGGCCGGCAGAGTGTCGATTTCCTGTTGCAGCTGGGCCAGCTCCTGGTCATTCAGCGACGATACGCGCAACGCCGCCTGTTCGGGGTCAACGCCAAGGTCAATCATGGCCTGTTGAACATCGCTGCGCTGCAGCTGGGCCTGGATGTGATCGATGCTGCCCTGCCGCTGCTCGATGGACATCGCCTGCTGCGTACCTATCACAGCCGCGGCGACCTGGCTGGTAAATCCGGCAAACAGCAAGCACGCCGCAAGGACCATTGAAACAATTTTTCTCGTCATTTGAAGCTCCTCATCAGGCAATCCTGTTCTTGGACGGAGTTCGAGGGTATGAAGGGCAGGCTGAACCCAGCGTGAACGTCTCTTCAGGGCCCATTCAGCGCCTGAGCAACAGATCCTGCAGCAACTGCCCCAGCACTTCGTTCTGGATCACGCCGCGAAATTCTTCACTGCCGGGCCCAAAAGCATACAGCGGCACATCCACGCCGGTGTGGCCCATGGTGGTCCAGGCGCTGCGTGTACGGTGGTCAAATACCAGGCTCAGCACGGTGTAGGCCTGGGTGCCGTCGACGCCATACTCGGGCCAGGGCGGCGCTTCATCCGGCCTGGCGACGTCGAGATCCTTGCGCTCCTGCTCCGTAAGCTCAAACGGCAGGTAGCGTTGGGCGACCACTGAAAGGGGCTCGTCACCGCCCAGGAATTCCTCGGTAATGCCGGCCGGCGTACGCTTCAGCCCGCGCAGCGGACGCGGATCCCAGAAATACTCATCATCGCGCCCCAGGCTGAGGCCACCGGTTTCGTGGTCGGCGGTGATGATCACCAGCGTGTCGCCGCTGGCGGTCGCATACTGCAGCGCCACCTCCATGGCCGCGGAAAAATCCTGCATTTCGCTGACCACGCCGACCACGTCATTGGAGTGGGCCGCCCAGTCGATCTGGCTGCCTTCCACCAGCAGGAAAAATCCGTCCGTGTCCTGCTCCAGTGCCTTGATGGCCGCGGCAGTCATTTCCGCCAGGGAGGGAGTGGTTTCGGGACGGTCCCAGTTGCGCGGCAGGCCTATTTCTGCAAACAGCCCCAGCAAGAGGCTGGCCGAACTCTGGTTCAGTTCTTCCCGGTTGTTCACCAGCGTATAGCCACTGGCGGCGAATTCGGCGACAAGGTCGCGGTCGTCCCGCTGCAGGTACTTGCGCCCACCGCCCAGGATCACCTGAGGAAGCGGCATTCCCTGCCACTGGTTGTCGAACAGCTGGTCGGCGATGGAATCCGTTTCATCACGGCCGCTGACATGGGCATAGAAGGCGGCCGGCGTGGCATGGGTCACCTGCGAAGTGGAAACCAGCCCCACCGAAATGCCCTGGCGACGGGCTTTTTCAGAAATGTTCTCCTGCATCTCGCCATCCGCCGACCTGCCCAACCGTTCCACCAGGGTGTCCTGGCCGGTGGCATAGGCTGAGGCGGAAGCGGCGGAATCGGTTACGCCGTAGGGATCCTGCGTGCAATTTTCCGGCTGGTCTTCGTCACAATTCCGGCTAATCGCCTCGGTGGCCACCGAGCCGACCAGGTACCGGTCGAATGGCAGCGGGTCAATGCCTGGCGTGGCTGGGTCATCCGCGAAGTAGCGGTATGACTTCACCTGCGCATAGCCCATGCCGTCCCCGACCATCAGGATGATGTTCCTGGGTTTAACGGTGGATTGTTGGCTTACCGGGGCGGAACTGCAGGCTGCAATGCAGAGCAGTGAAACAACAAAGGCGGCATAAGTCTTGAAGTGCATGCTGGGTGATTCCCTGTGATTCATGAAAACTTTCGAACCCGCCTATAGTAGCCCGAAAATGTTAAGTTACAGTGTATTTGCGGTTTCGCAGGCTTGCCATCCGGGTAGCGTCGATCATGAGATCACCGAATATGCAGCACGAGTTCCCATGACTCCTTTTGTTCCTGCGGATTTTGTGGTGCCGGCCTATTTCGAAACCGGCCGTTTCCGGCTGCGCATGCTGACCATCCATGACCTTGAGCTGGATTTCGCCGCTGTCACCAGCAGCACGCAACACCTGCAGACGATCTGGAACAACGACTGGCCTTTGGGCCTGACCCTGGAGCAGAACCTGATTGACCTCGGTTGGCACCAGAAGGAGTTCCAGCGCCGGCGATCATTTGCCTACACCGTGGTCAGCCTCGATGAGAGTCGCGTGCTGGGTTGCGTGTACATTTACCCGCCCAGCAAGCTGGGCTTTGACGCCGAAGTGTATCTCTGGGCCCGCGCCGATGAATTGCCCGGCGGGCTGGAAAGAGAGCTGGAAGTGCGGGTACGCAACTGGCTGGCGGAGCGATGGCCATTCCGGAATGTGGCCTACCCGGGGCGAAGTATCAGCTGGCCGGACTGGGAAGCCATGGACTGAGCAATAGATTGAGCTGTGGATTGATTGTGGAAAAGCAACCGCAAAAAGACATAGACTCTTCCGGTAGCCCCGTCACCGCAAACAGGATACCAGGCTGAATTCCAGAATGTATGCCGCCCGTGAACCCGACTCATGACTGATGCAGCCAAAATTGCCCAACTGTTCCAGGATTGGAGCGATATTGCCGAATTTCCCGCGGGCGCTGAAATTGTCTCCGGAAACGCCCCTGTGGCCAATATGTTTGTGGTGCTCAGTGGAGAGGTCGAGCTGAGTTTCCATGGCAGGCGGCTGGGCAGGGAAACGTCCGGCGGCATCATCGGTGAAACCGCCATGCTTCCTGACGCGATGGGCAGCCCAGCCGTGACCGCGGTTACCGACGTGAAACTCGCGCGCCTGGACAACCAGCAGTTCAACCGGCTGGTATCAACCAATCCTGCGTTTTCCAGGCATGCACTGTTGTGCATGGCAAACCGCCTGCGGGCGGCGAATGCCTTCATCAGCACCCATATCGAGGGCGGCGATTAACCCCACACCGGCAGAGAATCAGCTTGGACTTACTGGAAACATTCAAAGGCTCCAATGACCTGGTGGAATTCCCCGCCGGCACCCTGATATTCAACGAAAACGCTGAAGGCGGCGAAATGTATGTGGTGATCGAGGGTGAAGTCGAGGTTTCTCTTAAGGGCAAGCTGCTGGCAGTGGCGGGCGCCGGTGAAATTGTCGGCGAGATGGCGCTGATCAGCTCTGATATCCGCAGCGCAACGGTTACCGCGCGCACGGACTGCCGGCTGGCGGTCATTGACCAGAGCAGCTTTGAATCCCTGATTCGCCACATGCCGGAGTTTTCCCGGCATGTGATGAATGTCCTGGTGGAACGCATTCACCACGCCTACGAACAAATCTGACCGGCTGGCAACAATTCCCTCCCTGCTGATTCCGTCCTTTTCATCCATGCCTGACCTGGTGTTGATTGGCGCCGGCCCGGCTGGCCTGTCGGCGGCGCTGGCAGCCAGCCACCGCGGGGTGGATGACATCCTGGTGCTGGAATCCCGCAGCGGCTCGCAGCGCCGCAACAACGTGCTGCTGCTTGACGAGTCCATCCTGGCAGCCCTGCACCACCTGCAGGTGGACGTGTCCGGATTTACACCGGCCACGGCATTCACGTTCATCGATGGCGATGCCGGTATCCGGTTTCGCTTTCCCCTCAGCCGCTCGATACCGCGGAACGTAAAGCCGGGAACCGACTCCCTGCTCAGCATGTTCCCGCGCCGGTCACCGGCTGTCGATGTACTGATTTCCGAACTTGAACAGGCTTTGCTCCAGGCCATCGCCTTGAGGCCGGGAATCCGGATTGTGCCGAACGTGGAGATTACCGCCATTCGGGCATCCGCAAGCGGCCGCCGGATCGAGTACCTGAATGCCGGAATGGAATCGGCGATCGAGACACCTCTACTGGCCGTCTGTGATGGAGCGCGAAGCCATGCGCTGGAACTGCTGGGTATCCGGCGGTTGGGAAACCCGCGCCAGGAAGTGGCCATGGTGGCCAATTTTCGCCAGCCGGGACGGGGCCAGATCAAGTTCCAGCGCAGCGAACCCTCGGAAGAGGTGCTGGCGCTGTGCAGCGACCGCGGATCCACGGTCACTGTCCGCATGCCTCTGGATACTCAACCTGCTGCACGCTTCAACGATGATGCCTGCCGTTCGTTCATGCTGAAACATGCCGCCAGCCTGGGAATTGGTGGCGAGTTCATCAGCCCGCCGGTGGTGGTGGAAATCTCCCACGACCGGGCCGGGCGCTGCCAACTGGGCAAGGATGTTTTCGTGCTGGGCGATGCAGCGCGCACCGCCACACCGCGGCTGGGCCTGGGCGCCAATTGGGCGATCCGGGATGCGCTGCGGTTTGCCGCCCTGCTGCCTGCGGCCCGCTCATCAAGTCCGGCGAGGCGGGCAATGGCCCGGCTTCAGTTCCGCTTGCGCACGCGGCTGGCAACCGAGATCCTGCTGCTGCAGGGCTGGCTGTTGAAGCGCTCGGACAAGCGCAGCAACAAACGCCTGCCCGCACACTGGCGGTTCCGGCAGAAATCCCTGCTGATGCGTTTCATGTGGCGCGCCGGCAAGGGGGAGGTTCAGGCAGTCAAGGAAGGTGCCCTGCCTGCAGGCGTTTGACCGGATTCCCCGCGCTTTCATTTGACTTCCTGCCGCAATGAAAATAAATTTAACATGATAACTAATTTTTCGCGAAATCCGGATAACAGCCTTTTCCCGAGGAGCCGTCATGAACAGAACCGTCTTGTTGTCCCATTTGTTGCTGATTGCCTGTTGCACGTCGGGCCTGGCCTGGGCCGGGCCGCCGGGCATGAGTTTCTTCATTACCAGCACCGGTTCAGGCAAGGGTGGTGATCTTGGTGGCCTGGCTGGCGCCGATGCCCATTGCCAGGCCCTGGCGGAGGCTGCCGGCGCCGGGAGCAAGACCTGGCGGGCATACCTGGGGCAAAGTGGTGAAGGCCCGGAGAATGTCGATCCACGCACCCGAATCGGCGAGGGCCCCTGGTATAACGCCGAAGGCGTGATGATCGCTGAAGACCTGACCGACCTTCATCTGGGCAACAGAATCCGCCGCGAAACCGGCCTGGACGAAAACGGCAAGCGTATCAATGCACGGGGCGACACGCCTAACCAGCACGATATCCTCACGGGGGCCCGGCCCGATGGCACGGCCTTTCCGCCCGGCGAGGACCGTACTTGCGGCAACTGGACCAGCAGCACCGAGGGCAGCGCCATGGTCGGACATTTCGATCGGTGGGGCGGTGGTTTCACTTCCTGGAACTCAGCCCATCCCTCACGCGGCTGCAGCGTTGAAGCGCTGAACAGCTCCGGTGGTAACGGCTATTTCTACTGTTTTGCCATCGACTGAGTATCAGCAATCCAGCTATCGATCCTGGTTTCCAGCAGGCTCAGGGGCAATTCACCGGCGCCCAGTACCTGCAGGTGGAATTCACGGATGTCGAATTGGTCACCCATGGTGGCCTGGGCGCGGTTCCGCAGCTCCTGGATTTTCAGCTGGCCGATCTTGTAGGCCAGCGCCTGACCCGGCAGGGCCATGAACCGTTCGGCCTCCGCAACCGCGCGGGCCTCGGCAATCGGCGCATTGGCATACATGTAATCCAGCACCTGTTCGCGGGTCCAGCCGTAGTAATGGAAGCCGGTATCGGCAACCAGCCGGATGGCGCGCCAGAGTTCCGCGCTCAGCTTGCCGAAATACTGGTACGGGTCGGTGTAGGCGCCGAGTTCGCGGCCCAGTGATTCGGCGTACAAACCCCAGCCTTCACCGTAAGCCGTGTAACCACCGAACTGGCGGAATTTCGGCAACTCATCCAGTTCCAGCGTAACGGCCGCCTGGAAGTGGTGGCCGGGAATGGCTTCATGCAGGAACAAAGATTCCATGGCCCATTTCGGCCGGGCGGAGAGATCATAGGCATTGGCGAAGAACACGCCCTTGCGGCTGCCATCGGGTGATGCGGCGCGGTATTGCCCACCCGAAGCGGATTTCTCGCGAAAGGGTTCAACCAGGCGGATTTCAAAATCCGCCGCGGGAATATCCTTGAACAGCCTGGGCGTGTTCGGTTCGATCACGGCCCGCAGCGCGATGTAGCCATCGAGCAGGTCCTGCCGCTGGGTGAAGTAGAACCGCGGGTCGGTGTTGAGGAAATCGAAGAAGGCATCCAGGTCGCCCGCAAAGCCGACTTCGTCCATCACCGCCTTCATCTCCTCATGAATGCGCGCGACTTCGCTGAGGCCGATGGCATGGATTTCCTCAGCGCTGAGGTCGCTGGTGGTCATGCGCTTCACGAGGT
Organism: uncultured Gammaproteobacteria bacterium; assembly: GCA_965652335.1. Lineage (GTDB taxonomy): Bacteria > Pseudomonadota > Gammaproteobacteria > Xanthomonadales > SZUA-36 > JAWXBM01. The sequence goes on from CBFGWJ010000006.1 coordinate 7,238, forward strand.
AAGCGTAACGTTCCGGTCCGCCGGGCAGGGCATTGTAACCGTGGCTTTCGCGGGCAGCGGCGAGGTAATCCTCGTTGATGAAATCACGCATGTCGCGAAACGCGGGTACCAGTTGCTGTTCGATGGCAGTGGCATACGCAATCGTCAACCGCTCGCGGTCCTCTCCGGAAAAGGATTCCGGCAGGGTGCGTATCGGCTGAAAGAAGCTGCTGTCACCGGCAGCTTTCACAATTTGAGATTCCAGCTGCGGCACGACTTTCTCCATCAGTACTCGCGGCACGGTGAGCCCGCTGGCCATGCCCTGCTGCATGTTGAGCCGGGCCTGCTGCATCCACACCACGAAGCCGTCGATGCGGCTGAGGAAATCATCGTAGTCCTGCACCGTTTTGAACGGATGCAGCCCGGCGCCGCTGCCCAGCTGCACAAATGAGATGTGGGCGCCCCGAAACTGTGTGATGGGCATCAGGTGGGCGTCAAATTCGTAATTGGCCAGTTCCATTTCACGATCTGACCTGAATATTTCGTAGCTGAGCCGGTCTTCATCGTTGAGTTGGCCAGGATCAATGGCGTCCAGGCGTTGCAGGGCATCCTGCTCCAGCACCATTGCCACCTCGCGCCACCCGGGGCTGATGTCGTTGGCGAACGCATCATTGAACCGGTTATCGCCAATGAAAGTGGCGAAGGTCGGGTTGAGCTCCAGGTAGTTTTCAAAATAATCGTCGAACAGCCGGTGGAGCGCCTGCGCACTCACTTCGGCCTGTGCGCCAATATCGGTCGCCGCGGGCGCAGCGGCATTCACCGTGGCCTGGATCTCCTTGTCCTGTTCGGAACAAGCCGACAGCAGGCAGGCGGAAAAGAGCAAGGCTGGGAAGCGCGATGCACGCATGATGGATACCATTCCGGGATTAATCTGGCGGAGACAAGTAGAACACCCGGGTTGGCCTGGCGCAACCGTATTCAGGCAGCGTGGCACGCCATGAAAAAAGTGGAAGGGGTCGTTCAACCCCTCCCACTCAAGAAGAAAAAGCCCTGGAGGTAAGCCGGGCTTTCTCTGTAAAGCCAACCCGCCTGAGTCCGCTGGCGGGCCAGCAACCGATCAAAGCCTAGAAGGTGTATCCCAGTTCAACAAACCACTCGGTACCATAGGGGTCGAAGTTGAAGATGTTGAAGTAGGGATAGTTCTCACCGGTCGTCAAAGGCGGATCGTTGTTGAAGATGTTGTTGCCGATGAAGCTGAGGTTGAGCTGCTCGGTGAAGTTGTAGACCATGGTCAGGTTGAAGTAGTACTGTGGATCAACATAGACCAGGTTGGTGCTGGACAGGCTGTCGGCGGTCAGTGATTCACCCAGGTAGTTCATGAACAGCGTGGTGCCGAATTTCTTGTACACCCAGCTCACGGAGGCCCGGCCGCGGTCCTGCAGGTCCTGCGTGCCGCCATCGAGGTAGGACACCACCGGGTCGGTCGGCAGCGTGGCGAACTTTTCATCGAAGACGTAGGTATAGGCCAGGTCGAATGTGAACAGGCCCATGGACTGGGTTGACAGCGCGTACTTCAGCGTGACGTCGATGCCATTGGTTTCCTGCACCGCCTGGTTGAACGGGCCGGTCAGAATGGTATCCAGCGTTTCGGAGTTCACGCCACCATCGATGGGGTTGCGCGTGATATTGCCGAGTACGACATCGCAATTGGTTCCTGGCGTGACCGTGTATTTTCCGCCCAGCAAGCAGGCGCGCTCGTCACGCAGCAGGGTATCGACGTTCTTGTCCAGCACGATGTTTTCGAGCTTGATATCAAAGTAGTCAGCGGTAACCGAGAGGTTATCCAGGATCTGCCAGACAAAACCGAACGTGATGGACTCACCCTCCTCCTCTTCCAGGAACGGGTTGCCGGCACGGGCGCCTTCGATACTCACCGCGCCCAGTGTGCCGCGCAGCGGGTCGACGCAGCTGGCCAGTCCACCCGGGCTGTCCTCGTCGATACCCAGGTCCTTGGCGCAGAGGTAGTAGTCAGGCAGCGTTACGAAGAACCCGCTGGGGTCGGCGAACACATAGTGCATGTCGGGAGCGCGAAAACTGGTGGAATAGCGGCCGCGGATCAACAGGTCGCTGAAGGGCCTGAATTCGAGGCCGAGCCCGTAGGTCAGTGCATCATCCACTTCGGTGATATCGTCGTACTTGTCCCAGCGCACCGCGGCGGTTGCGGTCAGCATCTCGTGAATGGGGACCAGCAGTTCCGTGCCGACAGCATAGCGATCCCGGGTGCCGCCACCGCCGGTGCCGGTAAATCCCCAGAAGTCGCCGTTGATCAGGCGCGGATCCAGGTTGATGTCATATTCCTGTGTGCCCCATTCAAGGATTCCCGCCATGCCCACCCAACCGGCCGGCAGTTCATACAGGTCGCCATTGACGGTGAAGGCCACGGTGCTGTTGCTGGAGTCAGCGGTAGTCCTGTCAATGGCGCTAATGGAAGCAAATTCACCCGGAGTCAGGGGCCGGTTGAACGGATTGTTGGGGTCGGTCAGGTCGCCCAGGTTGGCGAAGAAGCCGTCGAACAGGGGATCCGGTTCCAGATTAGCCAGGTTGTCCCCGGCAAAGAACTCGTCGGCCTCGTCCGCCAGAAGCAGCCGCCGCTCACGCGTGACGTCGTACTCGGCGTGCTGGAACGACGCTTCCCATTGCCAGGTGGAGCCGAAGTCGCCGCGCAACCCGGCGACGAAATCGTAGCTTTTTTCATCAAAATTGTTGTTGTTGACATCCCGCCCGCCCATTTCGCTGGCGGTGAAAATCCGTTGCATTACGGTTACCTGGGGCCATTCGACCATCCCCAGGCCAAAGGGGGAAAGGTCATAGGTAACGATGTTGTCCAGGTTGGAGTAGGTGTTGAACCCATCCACGTTGGGGCCATAGAAATTCGACTGCCAGAAGGGTGTTGCGACGTTGAACTTGGAATCCTTCCTGATGTAACTCAGGTAGCCGAAGGCCTGCACGCTGTCGGTGAGCTCATATTCAGCATTGAAGAAGCCCGACCAGTTCTCGGTGCCGTTACGCACCGTGAACTGGGACACATCATCATCGCGCCCGCAGAAATAGCCGGCTCCTGGACGGAAGGAATGCTCGAGCTCGGGAAAGTTGTTACACGCCGCCGGGGTAGGGTCTATGTATCGCAGGCCTACATTCCCCACGCGGAAGAAGTCATAGTTGTCCAGGGCCAGCAAGTTGCGTGTGTTCACGAAAGGAGGTCCGTCCGGGTTGTCGAGGATGGAATCCATGAAATCCCGCTGGAAGCCCCAGATCGGTTCGCGCTTGAAATACTCCAGTGCATAGGTGAAGTTGCCGCGTTCATTGCTCACGCCGCCCACCAGCTGGGCACGCACGGATTTGCCGCCACCGTCCACGGTGTCGCCGAAGCGTACGCGCACGTTGGTGTCATTCAGGTCGTTCTTCATCACCACGTTGATAACGCCGGCAACGGCATCCGAACCGTATACCGCACTGGCGCCCCCGGCCATGACTTCCACGCGGTCAACCGCGGCGATCGGTATGGAGTTCAGGTTGACGATATTGCTCTGGCCATTGAAGGGCAGGGGGTAGTCGGTGGTGCGGCGACCGTTGATCAGGACAAGAGTACGGCCAGGCCCCAGGCCACGCAGGTCCACGACATTGGCGTTCTGGGTGAAGCCACCGGCGTACTGGTCATCCTGGGTGTTGCCCACATTCTGGGTAAGCGTATTCAGTGCTTCGTACACCGTGGTAAAGCCTTCTTTCTGCATATCATCGGCAGTCAGCGTGAATACCGGCGAAGGCCCTTCAACCTGTGCCCTGCTGATGCGCGAACCGGTTACCCTGACCCGGTCGAGTGCCACTTCGTCCTCGTCCTCACCGGTATCCTGTTGTGCCCAGACATTGCTGGAAACTCCCAGCAAACATGAGCAGAGTGCCAGCGTGATGAGTTTCCGTTTGCGATGAATCTGACTGCGTATCATTTTTTTCTCCTGGTTAACCCTGAATGACCATTTGTAAGCAGCACGCCCGCCCCATCGCGGCCGATGGAGAGGAATCGGTAATGGTGTGAACTTCGTACGAAGATACTAGTAGTAAAGAGTGCGTTAACTGAACGTTATTTGCGATATACGGATAGCTTCGTACGATAAAGCGAGTAAATTGATCAAGGTTCGCCCGGAGCTGGCTGTCCAGTCCGGGCAGGAATCCGCAGTTGAACTGATGTGAATCAGGCGTGTCGCATTCCGGGTGGCGAGCTTTCTCAAGCTGGTGGTATGATTTTTTCGTGCGCAAATTACTGATATTGCTGTTGCTCTTTTCCATGGCCAGCCCGCCACTGGCCGCGCACAACTGTGGGACAGGCTCAGACCCGCACTCCTTGCACGGCGATCTTCAAATGAGCCACACCATGGGTGAACAGCAGGCAGATTCGGGTAAATCCGGTCCTGGCTGCTGCAAGACACCAGCCAAACAGGAATCCGGCTGCGACAACATGCCCGATTGCGGCAATTGTTACCTCAGCACCCCGCTGCTTTCCGCGTTCCACAAGCATTCCCCGGCCTGGAAACCGGTGCGCCCGCCGACAACCGACAGCAGCGCCATTATTCCCCGCTTCGACTACCCGCCTTACCGACCTCCAATCTCCTGAACTGCCATCACCCGGGCGGCCTGCGAAGACTGCCTGGATATCTCTGAATCTTCAGATTGTGTGTTGCCTCGTGCTGCTGGCGCTGGCAGTTGTTGGAGAAAGACATGTGTGTCAAAAACCTGATGGCGGGCAAGGTCCGCCCTGTTAAATCGCTGGTAATTCCGCTGCTGGCCGCAGCGTTTGCCTTGAACCTGCAGAATTGCCTGGCCGGAACCCTGGGCCTGGAGGAAGCTGAAAGGCTGGCATTGCAGAATGACCCCGGAATCGAGGCCGTCAATTTCCGCAGCGAGGCGCTGCGGGAACTGTCCGTGGCGGCCCGGCAACTGCCGGATCCGATGCTCAAGCTCGGCGTGATGTCACTGCCGGTGGACAGTTTTGAACTCGGCCAGGAACCGATGACGCAGCTGGCCCTTGGCCTGACGCAGAAATTTCCACGAGGCAACAGCCGGGAGTTGCGTTCCCAGCAGTACACACACCAGTCTGAAATGCTGCAGGAGTCGATCCAGGACCAGCGCTTGCGCACGGAACTCGCAGTGCGTGAACTTTATCTGGAAATCGTCCAGCAGCAGCAGCGGGCCCTGGTCAATGACAAGGCGATCCAGGTCTTTACCGACCTCTCCGGCATCACCCGTGACTATTTGGCCGCCGGCCGCGTGCCGCAGCAGGACGTGTTGCAGGCAGCGGTGGAAGTGGCCAGGGCGAAAGAGCGGGCCAGCCAGATCAGCGAGGCGGAAGCCCGGGCGAGGGCTGAATTGTCAGTATGGCTGGGCTCGCTGGACGAATCGCGCATAGCCGCTGATTGGCCGTCGCTGGCGCAACCCTTGTCCCTGGGGGAAATAGAAGCCAGGCTGAAAAATCACCCTCGCATCCTGGCCTTGCAGAAGCAGGTGCAGGCGGCCGAAACCCGGGTTGAACTGTCCCGGCAGGAATACAAACCGGAATTTTCAGTGGACCTGAGCTATGGTGCCAGAGCAGGTACCGACCTGGATGGCAGTTCCCGTCCGGACCTCTTCTCCGTGATGCTGGTCATGGACCTGCCGCTGTTTCACGAGCAGCGCCAGGACCGGGTGCAGGCCTCCCGGATCGCCGAATCATCAGCGGCCATGTCCGATCGCGATGATGTGTACCGCCGTATGCGCAGCGAGGCTGAACTCAACGCCGTAACCTGGCAACAACAACAGGAGCGCCTGGCGCTCTTCACCAGTTCCATATTGCCGCAGGCGAGGTTCAGCAGTGAGTCTTCCCTTGAGGCCTACCAGTCCAACACCGGCGACCTCACCAGCCTGTTACGCGCACAACTGACGGAAATCGACCTGCAGCTTGAGTACGTCCGCATCCAGGCGGAAGCGCTCAAGTCGCAGGCCCGCTTGCTCTACTTGCAGGGAGAATCAGCATGAGACGCGTGATCGTATTGTTACTGGTGCTGGTGGTGGGCCTGACCGGCGGCTATCTGGTGGGCTCACGCGTACCAGAGGGTGATTCTTTATCCGCCGCCGGGACACCTGCCGGGGAGCCACGGGAAAAGCAGCCGCTTTACTGGGTGGCCCCCATGGACCCGAATTACCGCAGAGACAAACCCGGAAAATCGCCCATGGGGATGGACCTGGTGCCGGTGTACGAAGAAGCGCAAGATTCCGGCGATTTCATCCGCATCAATCCGGCCGTGGAAAATAACCTCGGTGTGCGCAGCGAGCTGGTAAAGACCGGGCCGCTGTGGCGGCGCATCGAGGCCACCGCTTACGTGGACCTGGATGAAACATTGATCAGCAGTATCAATGTACGGACCCAGGGCTGGATCACCCGTTTGTCCATTCACGCCGAGGGTGAACGGGTCAAGAAGGGTGACCTGTTGTTTGAGCTGTATTCGCCCGAACTGGTGAGCGCGCAAAAGGAATACCTGCAGGCCAGCAAGCGCGGCGACAACCCGCTGCTTGCCGCGGCTGCCGAAAAACTCGGTGCGCTCGGAATGATTCAGGCCGATATTTCTGCGCTGCAGCAAGGCGGAAAAGCGTCGCAATCTATCCGCGTAGTGGCGCCGCGGGACGGTATCGTCTCGGCGCTCAATGTGCGCGAGGGCAGCTATATCCAGCCCAACACCCTCGTCATGAGCCTGGTCGACCTCTCCAGTGTCTGGCTGCAGGCGGAAATCTTTGAATCGCAGGCCGAGTGGGTGGCCTCTGGCCAGGCGGCCCGGGCCACGCTGGATTATCTTCCGGCTCATGAGTTCAACGGCCAGGTGGATTACGTCTACCCGGTTCTGGATCCCAAAACCCGCACGCTGCGGGTGCGGCTGCGGTTTGAAAACCCTGAAGAGCTGCTGAAGCCCAATATGTATGCGCGCGTTTCCATTTACGGAAAACTGCATCCGAACGCGCTCAGTATTCCCCGCCAGGCGCTGATTCGCTCCAAAGGGGCCAACCGCGTGGTGCTGGGGCTCGGTGATGGACGGTTCCGCGTGCAGGAAGTGCTAACCGGCATCGAGAGCGGCGAAGCGGTGGAAATCCTGGCCGGGTTGGAAGAGGGCGACCGGGTGGTCACATCAGCGCAGTTCCTGCTGGATTCGGAAGCCAGCCTGACGGGCGCCATCAGCCGGCTGGACGATTCCGTTACCCGCGATACCCCCGAGGACAATCGCCCGGTCATAGCCAGCGGGCGGCTTGAAGCCGTTTATCTCGACCGCAAGCGGGTGCGGGTTACCCATGGCCCCATTGACGCCCTGGCCTGGCCGACCATGACCATGGAGTTTGACGTGCTGGGCGACGTGGACCTTGCAGCATTTGATCCTGGCCAGAACATCCGCTTCACGCTGCAGCAACAGCTGGCAGGAGAATATGCCATCGTCAGCCTCGCCCAGCAGGCAGCGCTCGACCCGATAACCCAGCCGGAGACTGGCCAGGTGGAGCAGGATGATTCAACCACCGGCGTCCCCGCTTCCAGGCCCGCCGGCTTGGGCCTGGTCGTCGCCATCGACCGCCAGGCGCGCGTCATGAAACTGCGTCATGGCCCGATTGAAGAACTGGGCTGGCCCGCCATGACCATGGACTTTGATGTTGCCGGCCAGGTGGACATCACCGGCCTGGAAGAGGGCCAGTCCATCCGCTTTGAACTGGGCAAGGACGCCAACGACCGGTTCATCATCGAGTTCCTGGAGCTGACGGATGAAACGGATGCGTCATCCGAAGAACCTGCCAGCCAGCCGGAGCACGCGCATGATTGAGCGTCTCATTCACTGGTCGCTGGCCAACCGGGTGCTGGTCCTGCTGGCCAGCCTGGTGTTGGCTGGCTGGGGCATAAGGACCGTGCTGGTAACTCCGGTTGATGCCCTGCCGGACCTGTCCGATGTGCAGGTGATCGTCAAAACGTCCTTTCCCGGCCAGGCCCCCCAGGTGGTTGAGGACCAGGTGACCTACCCCATGACCACCGCCATGATGTCCGTGCCGGGAGCATCCACGGTGCGTGGCTATTCCTTCTTCGGGGATTCCTACGTCTATGTGATTTTCGAGGATGGCACCGACCTGTACTGGGCCCGCTCGCGCGTACTCGAGTATCTCAACCAGCTCAGCGGGCAATTGCCGCCGGCTGCCAGGCCTGCCCTGGGCCCGGACGCCACCGGCGTAGGCTGGGTGTATGAGTATGCCTTGCAGGACAAGGCCGGCAATCACGACCTGGCCCAGTTGCGCTCGCTGCAGGACTGGTTCCTCAAGTATGAGCTGCAGGCGGTGGAGGGCGTGGCCGAGGTGGCCACCATCGGCGGCATGGTCCGGCAATACCAGGTGGAAGTAAAACCCGAAGCGTTGCGCGCTTACGGCCTGACCCTGGAGCGCGTCCGCACCGCCATCCAGCAGGGCAACCGGGAGGTGGGCGGCTCGGTGATCGAAATGGGTGAAGCCGAGTACATGGTGCGCGCCACGGGTTACCTGCGATCAATTGAGGACCTGCAAGCCATCCCCCTGGGCATGAATGAAACCGGCACGCCGATCCGCCTGGGCGACGTTGCCGACATCCGCCTGGGCCCGCAGTTGCGCCGCGGCATCGCCGAGCTCAATGGCGAAGGCGAGGTGGTGGGCGGCGTGATCGTGATGCGTTTCGGCGGCAATGCCCGCGCCACCATCGAGCGAGTGAAACAGCGGCTTGCGGAGCTGCGGGAAAGCCTGCCGGAAGGAGTGGAAATAGTTGAAACCTATGACCGTTCATCGCTGATCGAACGGGCGGTGGACAACCTGCAGCACAAACTGGTGGAAGAGTTCCTGGTCGTCGTGCTGGTCTGCCTGCTGTTCCTGTTCCACTTCCGTTCCTCACTGGTGATCATCATCAGCCTGCCGCTGGGCATCCTGGCGGCGTTCATCATCATGCAGCTGCAGGGTTTGAACGCCAACATCATGTCGCTGGGCGGAATCGCCATCGCGATCGGTGCCATGGTCGATGCCGCCATTGTGATGATTGAAACCCTGCACAAGAAGATGGAGCGTGCCGATTACCGCCGCGAACATCATTGGCGGGTGGTGGCCGAAGCCGCGGTGGAAGTCGGGCCGCCGCTGTTCTTTTCGCTGCTGATCATCACGTTCAGCTTCCTGCCGGTGTTCACGCTGGAGGCGCAGGAAGGGCGCATGTTTGCGCCGCTGGCATTCACCAAGACCTATGCCATGGCCGCGGCAGCTGGCCTGTCGGTCACGCTGGTGCCGGTCCTGATGGGTTATCTCATTCGCGGCAGAATCCTGCCGGAACGGCGCAACCCGGTGAACCGTGGTTTGATCTGGCTGTACCGGCCGGTGATCGAAGCCGTCACCCGGCATCCCATGGCCATCCTGCTGGCGGCAGTCGTATTGCTGGCGGTGGGTTTCTGGCCGGTTTCCAGGCTGGGGTCGGAATTCATGCCGGATTTGAATGAGGGCGAACTGATGTACATGCCCACCACGTTTCCCGGTATTTCGATTGGCAAGGCCCAGCAATTGCTGCAACAAACGGACAAACTGATCATGTCGGTGCCCGAAGTCAAAACCGTGTTCGGCAAAATCGGCCGGGCAGACACGGCAACCGACCCGGCGCCGCTGACCATGGTGGAAACCATCATCCAGCTGAAGCCTGAAGCCGAGTGGCGCGCGGGCTATACGATGGCGGATATCCGGAAGGAGCTGGATGAGCGGCTGCAGATTCCGGGGCTGAGCAACGCCTGGGTGTGGCCCATCAAGACCCGCATCGACATGCTGGCCACCGGTATCAAGACGCCGGTCGGTGTTAAGATCGCCGGGCCTGACCTGGGCATGATCCAGCAAATCGGCCAGGACATCGAGAAAGTGCTGAAGAAGATTCCCGGCACGGCCTCGGCCTTTTCCGAACGGGTAGCCGGTGGCCGCTACATCACCGCGGACATCCGCCGTGACCAAGCTTCCCGTTACGGCCTGAACATCGATGACGTGCAAACCATCGTCAGCACGGCAATCGGTGGTGTGAACGTGTCCGAAACGGTTGAAGGGCTGGAGCGTTACCCGATCAACCTGCGTTATCCGCGCCAGTACCGCGATTCACTGGAGCGCTTGCGTGAACTGCCGGTGGTCACCCCGCAAGGTCAACAGATCCCGCTGTCAGCCGTTGCTGACCTCCGTATCGAAGACGGCCCGCCCATGATCAAGAGCGAGAATGCCCGCCGCAATGGTTGGATCTTCGTGGACATCGAGGATGTCGACCTCGGCAGCTATGTGCTTGAAGCGAAACTGGCGGTGCAGGAACAGGTGGAGTTGCCGGCAGGTTATTCGGTGAGCTGGTCCGGTCAATACGAGTATATGGACCGCGCCATGCAGAAGTTGCTCACCGTGGTGCCGGTAACCCTGGCCATCATCATCCTGCTGCTGTTCATGAACTTCAAGAGCCTGGCTGAAGTGTCGATCATCCTGGCCACCGTGCCCACCGCCCTGGTGGGTGGCATCTGGCTGTTGTACCTGCTGGATTACAACATGTCGGTTGCGGTGGGCGTGGGCTTCATTGCGCTTGCCGGAGTGGCGGTGGAAATCGGCGTGGTGAAGCTGGTTTACCTCAAGCAGGCCCTGCGGGAACAGCGGGAAATCGCTGCCAGGGAAAACCGGCAGTTGGACGATACGGATCTGAAAATGGCCGTGATCAATGGCGCGCTGCTGCGGGTCCGGCCGGTCATGATGACCGTCGCCACGGTCATCGCTGGACTGCTGCCCATCATGCTGGGCAGCGGTACCGGCGCGGAAATCATGCGCCGGATCGCAGCGCCCATGGTGGGCGGCATGGTCAGCGTCACCGTCATGGCCATGGTGGTATTGCCGGCCGCCTTCCTGCTGTGGCAACGGGTCGCCACCAGGAAGCCTGGTTGACGCCCACGGGCGTCAGGCTTTGCGCCTGGGCGGATTGCCGAAATCCGGGTTGGTGCTGACGCGCGAGGCCATGGTTCCCTTGGGTGGCTGGTACCAGCCCGGATCGCGATAGTCGCCGGGCGCCAGGTCATCGCGCACTTTCAGTATGGTGAACATGCCGCCCATTTCCAGGTTTCCGTAGGGGCCCTTGCCCATCATCATCGGCAAGGTGTTGGCCGGGCCCGGATGATGGCCCATGTCGGTGTGCTCCTGGTGCTCGGCCATGCCGTCCTTGCCCATGGCCTGGAAGCCAGGCAACAGCTTCCTGATTTCAGCGTCCACGCCGCTCTGGTCCACACCCAGCGGGTTGGGAATGTCGTGACCCATGGCATTCATGGTGTGGTGCGACATGTGGCAGTGGAACGCCCAGTCGCCGGGTACGGCGATGAACTCGAAGTCGCGGGTTTGCCCCACGCCGACGATTTCCACCGATTCGGTGCGCCACTGGCTTTCAGGCCAGCGGCCGCCGTCGGAGCCTGTCACCCAGAACTGCACGCCGTGCAGGTGTATGGGGTGGTTCCACATCGACAGGTTGCCGATCCGGATACGTACGCGTTCCCCGGTGCGCGCCACCATGTGATCGATGGCGGGAAAGACCTTGCTGTTGAAGGTCCACAAATCGAAGTCCACCATGATGGAAGGGTCGGGACGATAGGTTCCGGGGTGTAAAGCCCAGTTGTGCAGGATCAGGCCGTAGTCGCGGTCGATGCGGTGCGGCTCGCCTGCTTTGGGGTGAATGATGAACAGGCCCATCATGCCGACAGCGAGTTGCACCATTTCATCCGCGTGCGGGTGATACATGTGCGTGCCATGTTGCACCAGGTCAAATTCGTACATGAACGTTTCACCCGGCTGGATGGACGGTTGGCTGAGGCCGGAAACGCCGTCCATGCCGCTGGGCAGGATGAGCCCATGCCAGTGGATACTGGTGTGTTCGCCGAGGCGGTTGGTGACGTAGATCCGCACCCGGTCGCCCTCGACTGCCTCGATGGTGGGACCCGGCGTGCTGCCGTTGTAGCCCCAGCACTTGGCGGTACTGCCGGGCGCGAACTCGTGCTGCACTTCTTCCGCCACCAGGTGGAATACCTTCACGCCGTCCTGCATGGTGTACGGCAGGGTCCAGCCGTTAAGGGTGCGGGTGGGAGTGAACCCCGGATTACCCGCGAGGGCTGGATTGCGGGGTGCCGTGGCAGCATCGGGCGGGGTTTGGGCACTGACCGGACCGGCGGCAACCAGCAGGGCGCCGGCACCGGTGTAGCCGAGGAATTCGCGTCGTGAGGTCATGATGATTCTCCCTGTTGCTGCTGCTTGTGGTCGACGTGCTCCATATCGGAGTGATCCATATCTGAGTGATCCGTGC
>CBFGWJ010000007.1:0-19599 GCA_965652335.1 uncultured Gammaproteobacteria bacterium
AGTCCATTTCAGCGGCCGACAGGGCCAGGCCCAGGGCCTGGTTGGCCTCCTGCAGGGCTGCCAGCCCCGCCTGCTGGATATCGATTAACGCCAGCGGCCGCGCTGCTCCGGTGTCGAACAGCGACCGGGCCTCATCGAGGCTGTGCAGCACCGATTGGGTCATGCGGTCATGCAGCAGGCTTTCAACACCGGCATGGCGCTGCGGGTCCGCAAGGTCCAGGCCCTTCAACCACAGTGCCACACCGCGTTCAATTCTCAACACGGTATCCAGCCCGCAACGCCGGGCGATATCGGTGGCTTTGCTGGACCAGGGTGACTGGGTGCCCAACCGCGGCACAACCAGATTCAAGCCGGCGGTCTCGAGGTGCTCGCAGAACTCTCCGTGCAGCAGGTCTTCCAGCCGGCCAAGTTGCAGCTTGGGCAGCGGTTCAGTGGTGCTGAGGAGATAAACATGGCGGGCTTCAATGTCCGCAGGTTCGTTGTAAAGCCCGGCTATCCGCCCGGCCAGTTTCTGCCTGCGAAAATCAGAATAGACGGGTTCGCCCAGCAGGCAGGTGAACTCGGACAAGGCTTGGCTCCCGGAATCAAAAGTAAAAAAACGCCATGCAGATCACTGCATGGCGCTGCATTTTATCCTATTTACCAGGCCGCGGGTTTGAAGAGCGGCGGCAATGTTTTATTTGCCGGCGCTCGCAACTGACATGCTGTCCAGGCGCTCACGCAAGGTTGCCGGCGGCACGTAGCCCGGAATCAGCTGACCGTCCCGGGTCATGATCGCGGGAGTGCCTGTGACGCCCAGGGCAATGCCCAGCTGGTACTGCTCGGCAATGGGATTGTCGCACTGCTTGGGCTCGGGTTCGGCGCCCGCCTTGGCGCTGGTGAGGGCCTCCTGCTGGTCATCCGCGCACCACACGGAAACAAACTTGTCGTAGGACGCAGAGCCGATGCCGGCACGTGGAAATGCCATGTAGTGGATGGCGATGCCCTGGTCATTGTATTCGGACATCTGTGAGTGCAGCTTGCGACAATAACCACAATCAATGTCAGTGAACACGGTCAGGTCATAGTCGGTTTTCTCGGGAACGAATTCGATCTGGCTGGTGACGTCAATCTCATCCAGCAGCTCCTTGCGGATATCCGCCTTGGCCAGTTCGGTGAGGTCTTCGCGGGTATCCATATCAATGACCCGCCCCTGCAGCAGGTAGCGGCCATCGTCCGTGGCGTACACGATATCGCCCTCGATCTGGACCTGCAGAATGCCGTTCAGCCGGGTTTCGGAAACGGCGATGGACTTGGCCGAAGGCGCCAGTGCCCTGATGCGTTCTTCCACCAGTTCAAATTTGTCTTTGGCCAGGGTCGGACCGGAAAATATTGCCAAGGCAATGGCAACGAAAACAAGTGTAACTCTGCGGCGCATGGCCTACCTCTCTGGTGATGGTTTCTTCAGCCCGGTGGCGCGCAAGCTTAGCACGCCCAACCCACGGATTCGACGTTCCGGACCGCTGTGTGCTTGGTAGAGCACTTCAATACCCAAAAGTTCCGGCAGCCCTGGAAATCCTGCGATCAGGCCCGCGGGTGATGGCGGGCATGCAGGGCTTTGAGGCTTTCCCGGGCGATATGGGTGTAAATCTGCGTGGTCGAAAGGTTACTGTGCCCCAGCAACAACTGCACCACGCGCAGGTCAGCTCCGTGGTTCAGCAGGTGCGTGGCGAACGAGTGTCGCAGCATGTGCGGTGAAATGGCGCCGCTGATGCCGGCATTGGCGGCGTGCCGCCGAATGGCATACCAGAAGGCCTGGCGGGTCAAGCCGGTTTTGCGGTTGGTGACGAACAATTGCGGGCAACTTGCTCCGGCCAGCAATATCGGCCGCGCTTCCGCCAGATACCGTTTGAGGCAGGCTTCAGCTTCCTCGCCCACCGGCACCAGGCGTTCCTTGCCGCCCTTGCCCAGGACTCGCACCACGCCCTGGTTCAGGTTGACGCCGGCGATCTCCAGGCCCACCAGTTCACTCACCCGCAAGCCGGTTGCATACATCAGTTCCAGCATGGCCTGGTCGCGCAAGCCAAGGGCAGTATCGGTATCGGCTGCGCTCAGCAAGGCCTCAACCTGTGCTTCGCTGAGTGCCTTGGGCAGGCCACGGCCGATTCGCGGGTTTTCGATCAGGGCGGCCGGATCATCGGCCCGCCGGCCAATGCGGACCAGCCAGCCATAGAATTGGCGCAAGGCAGACAGGTAACGCGACAGGGATTTCGGGCTTTTTCCGCGTTTCAGCTGTTCGGCCAGGAAACCCAGCAACTGGTCACGGCTTGCGTTGAGCAATCGGTCTTCGGATTGCTGGAAATCCGCAAAGGACTGCAGGTCAAACCTGTAGGATTCAAGGGAGTTGGCGCTGAGGCCACGTTCGGCCCAGATCGCGTCCAGGAACTGTTCGATCAGCGGAAATGCAGCAACCTGCTCGCTGCCACCCATCAGGGAGCCCGTCGGCGCCTTTCTTCCTCGAGATGATTCATCCACTGCCGTGCGGCATCCCGGGCTTTGGGGTACTTGGAGGCCCTGCCCCAGTCGGCGCTGGCGGCATCGTAGTTGCCCAGGTTGAATTCCGCCATGCCTCGCAACAGGTAGGCTTCGCCCGTCTTGCGTTCATCCAGGCCACCTTTGCTGATGGCCGCGGAAAGCGCTTCCCTGGCAGGTGGCCAGCGTTCCAGGTCAACCAGGATATAGCCCCGGCGCAGGTCGATTTCACCGGTGCGGGCGGCGGTTCCGGCCTTTTCATAAGCAGCCAGGGCCTTTTCCATTTCCTCGGCGGCATACCAGGTATCGGCCACCAGCGCCCAATGACGGTCATTGGACTCGACCACTCCCGATGTTATGCCTTTCTGCAGCACGTCAGCGGCCTTGTAGGGCACGTTGGCATTGGAATAGAGGCTGGACAGGAACATGATGTCCGTTTGCGTATCCAGCAGGTTCTTGCGGTATGCCAGCGCCAGCACCGACAGGGCCTTGTCATCCTGTTTCAGCTTGTAATAGATCTGCGTGAGCTGGGTCCAGTAGGTTTTCTTGTCCGGCCACTTGGAAATCAGGATTTCCAGGGTTTCGGCCGCCTGCGGGAACTGCTCCAGCTCGTAATGCGAAGCGAGCTTCAGCTGGTACCACTGCTCCTTGGGGTCCTTGTCCATGGAGATGGCGGTTTCAATGGCCTTCAGTGCTTCAGGAAAATCCTTTTTGTTGGCGTTGATGGAGGCTTTCAGGACATAGGCCGCTGAGGTAATTTTTTCCTGTGGAGCGGTGCAGAACCAGAGATCGAGCCGGTTCAGGGCATCGTCATAGCGTTCCTTCATGTAATAGAGCTGGGCAATCTGGTACATCAGGGCGAAATGCGCCTGGTCGGGCAAGGCATTCAGCTCCACAGCCTTTTCAAAATACTGCAATGCCGGGTCGAAATTGTTGCGCGACCATTCCACCTGCGCCAGGGCCTGGTACAAAATGGCCTGCAGGTAGTCATCGCGGCCGGCCCGGTCCAAGAGCTTGCGCAATTCATTGTAGGCCTCGTTGTACTTTTCCTCGCCAACCAGCTCATAAACCTCGTTCAGCTGTTTGTACGTGGCCTCGTCCAGCGCCTTGGCCCCGACTTCGCGTTTCTGGCCACACTGGTTCTGGGCGCTGGCATCAAAGCTGACAACAACCAGCGCACTGGCGACCAGTGCCAGCAAGGAACGGGAAAATGCGGAAGAAAGAAGCATCAGTAACCCTCGGCTTCGTCCAGCGAGAAATCAATGATCTGGGTGGCGCGCCTTTCAACCGCAACGCCATCCACCACGCGTGGTTTGAATTTCCACTTCAGGATGGCACGAATGGCTTCACGGTTGAAGATGCGGGCGGGCTCGGCCTCGATCACCCGCGGATCCTTGACCGTTCCCACCTCGGTAATGGTGAACTCGACTTTTACCCAGCCTTCAATACCGCTGATGGCTGCTTCACGTGGATACATGGGGCGAATGACGACTACCGGAATGATGTCGCCTTCGGCGGTTTTGTCCACCTGCTGGAAGTTGCCGATGAAAATGCCCTCGCCGCCGCTCAACGGCACGTCAAGATTAGGCATGTCCAGTTTGGGCATGTTCTGCACCACCTGGTCCTGCTTGGCTATCTGCATCTTGGGCGGAGGCGGCGGGTTCTTCGGTGGCGGCGGCTTCTTGGGAATCCGGCGGTTCTTGGTGGTGATGTCGTCGGGAATTTCCACTGGACCGAAATGAATACCGGCAATGGCTTCCAGGTCTTCACGGCCACCCGAACCGGAAGACACCAGCATGTGCATGAACAGGAAAAGGCCAAAGGTGACCCCTATGGCCACCAGCGCAGAAACCAGGATTCTCAGTTTGGTCATCGGATCATTCTCCGGGAATCTCGGCGGAAATCGCTATCCCTTCCACTCCGGCCAGCTTCACCTGGTCCATCACCTGGGTGACCGTTCCGATACGGGAACCCTTGTCGGCAATGATCACCACGCTGCCTTCCGGATTCTCCGCCTTGGCACGCTCCACCTGCTGCCGGACTTCGCGCAACTCGATCTGTCGTTTCGCCATCCATATATCATCATTGGGCCGTATGCCGATCAAAATGGTTCCATTGCGCAGGCTGACGGCCTGGGGAGCCTCAGGCTTGACGATAGTGGCACCCGTTTCCTTGGTGAAGGAGGTGGTGACGATGAAGAAAATGAGCATGATGAAAACGATATCCAACATCGGCGTGATGTTGATCTCGGCATCTTCAGTATGTGCATGCCTTCTGGCCATGCATTGATCTCCGCAATTGCCGGCGCCGGGTTACCAGCACCGTGTGTATATTCCGGGAAGTCCAGGATGGACTTGTCCAGAGCAATCAGTTAATGCCGCTGCAGCAAATCTTCCAGGCGTTCAGCCTCGGTGCTGGCCTTGTGTTCCAGCCAGGTACCGAAATACACGCCGGACAGGGCTGCAACCATGCCCGCCATGGTGGGAACCGTAGCCATGGAAACGCCACCCGCCATGGCCCGCGCATTGCCGCCGCCGCTGTACGTCATGACGTCAAACACCGTGATCATTCCGGTCACGGTGCCAAGCAGGCCCAGCAGTGGACAGATGGCAATAAGTGCCTTGATGAAACCGATGTTCTGGTTCAGGGCGATGGACGCCTCTGATATCAGGCCATCGCGGACCTGGCGCGCATACCAGGAACTGGTGTCAGAGCGTGTTTCCCAGGTGTTGACGATGCCTTTCCGCTTGTCGGGAAAAACCTTGTACAGGAACCAGACGCGCTCAAGGATGAAAGTCCACATCAGGAACAACACGAACATGATGGCCCAAAGCACATCTCCTCCCAGGGTCATGAAATCCCTGATGGAGGCTATGGCTTCATAAAACCAGATCATGCGCGGCGCTCTGCCAGCCTGGCAATAATGCCTGCAGCCTGCTCTTCCAGCGTCTGGATCAGGGCCTTTGCCTTGCCCTGCAGGAAGCTGTGGAACAGCGTCAGCGGAATGGCAACCACCAGGCCCAGAACCGTGGTGACCAGTGCGGTGGAAATACCGCCTGCCATCATGCGTGGATCACCGGTGCCGAACAGGGTGATCATCTGGAAGGTGGCAATCATGCCCACGACCGTACCCAGCAGGCCCAGCAAAGGGGCCACCACATACAGCACCTTGATGAAGGCCAGGCCGGTTTCAATCGGCGCAGTTTCACGCAGGATGGCTTCATCCAGTTTCAGTTCCAGTGTCTCGATGTCGGCATCCGGGTTATCCGTGTAAACCGCCAGCACGCGACCCAGCGGGTTCTTCTTGTCGGCGGTTTCGCTCTTCATCTGGCGTGACATGCGGCCACCGGTGCTATACAGCGAGAAGGCTTTCCACAGGCACAGCAGCAGGCCGAATACGCCGACGCCGATGATGACCCAACCGACGATGCCGCCGTCTTCCTCGACGCGTTCCCAGGGTGTCTTGGTCTGCACCACGGCGCGCAGGATCTGGCCACGGGTGAAGTCGATGGCCATGTCATTGGAGCCTCCGGGAGGCGCATCCTGCAGGTCTTCCGCCATGCCGCGGAAACGCTCGGCCGGCTGGCGGGCCAGTTCGATCAGGTTCTCCCGGCTCTTGCTGGTGTCCCAATCCAGGAACTGGCCATCAGCAACCGCATTGAACACACCGACACGGACAATTTCCATGTCCTGCTTCTCGCCACTGGTGCGTTCCACCGGAGCGGTAAACTTCACCACTTTGCCGGATTCGGCAATTTCCGTGACCATGGCCGACCACAGGCTGCGCAATTCGGCCACGGTGGGCAATTCACGACGACCGGACAGGTCGGAGAGGAATTGCGTGCGGCCTGGATACTGGGCAGTGACCATGGAATCATCCAGCGCCGCCTGCACGTCACCGGCGGACTGGCGTACCACGCCGAACAGCTCACCCAGGTTACCCATACGTTCAGCCAGGGTGGTTTCCAGTTCAGCCAGGGAACGTTCATTGACATCGTACTCGTCACGCAGCTGGTCACTGCGGGCATTTTCCGCCGCCAGTTCCTGGCGCGCGGCAGCCAGCAGGTCGCGCTGGCGGTTGCGGTCACGGACAAACTCGGCTTCACGCTGCTCATTGATCTTGGCGTCTGACGAAGCAGCCTCGCGAACGATCCGCGCCAGTTCGTCGAGGGTCTGCGCATAAGCCAGCGGCGCAAGCAGGATGGCGCTGGCTGCAACAATCAGGCTGAACTTTTTCATTGTGCTGCCTCCGGCCCGGGAGTTGGCAGCATGACAAGGTCAGGCGCTTTCTCGTTCTTGGCGATGGCGATGCCGTTCTTGACTTCCAGAGTGTACTTGCCAGGCAGTTCTTCAAAGGCGCGCGTGCCGGGGTTGAACCAGCCGGTGCTCGACTGGTCGGAAGTCTGGTAAATCAACAGCGTGCGGCCTACGCGCAGGAAATCGACCGTCTGGCCCGTGGTCGGCAGCGTGTCGGAATAGGCTTCGGTGGTGCGGCCAAATTCCAGCTCGCTCTGGTACGCCTCCATGACCCGGCGGTATTTTTCCGAGGCGGTGACTTCCGCCTGATCCATCATATTGGCCAGCCGCTCAACCCGGGCGCGGCGTTCTTCGATGCGAAACGGAATGTCGGCTTCGACAATTTGGCCCAGCGCTTCGATCATTTCCAGCATCAGGGGCACGACACCACGATTGGTCGCCTCCAGCCCGGCCAGCTGGTTGTTGATGGATTCGATCTCGCTGCGCTGGTCCCCGACCACGTTGGCCAGATTCTCGTTGTAAATCTTCAGGCCTTCTACTTCACGAACCACGGCCCGGTACTCGGCGAGAAGGTCCTGGGTTTGCTTGGCGAGTGTGCTCACCCTTTGTTGCGAAGACGCTGCATCCTTGTTGATCCTGGTTTCAGCCTGCACGGTTGAATCCAGGCTCTGGGCCATCGCGGCGTTCAGCCACAGCAGCGCCGGAATGGCGATCAGGCAGAACTTGGTAAGGCGGCTTAGCTGGTTTTTTAGCATGACCTGTTTCCAATTGGTTCTATAGTAGATTAGTCGAAACCGGGACCCGGTAACGCTCAAATCCGGGGCTCCCCGGATCGCGGGGCGCACAGGATACCCGATGCTGCAAGTGCAATCCACCTGGAACAAACGCCCTGAACAGGTGGTTTGAAGCCCTCCGCAAGCCCCCTGTTATCACCGGTTTAGTGCCCATTTCACGCACCCGCAGTATAAGCATAGCAGAGCGGACTGACTACGAAAATGCAGGTAGCATCTGCCCTTTCAGCTCCCATCCTGCACGCATGAACGGAGTTGTGCAATTGTTGGATAATGAATCGCATCGACCACTGCAATGCAACCGGGATGGCCCGTATGCGAACAAATGGAAACAAGTCCGGGCACCAGACTGGTGAGGCCCCGCCCGACTGCCAGGATGGTGTTCGGCCCTGTGGCCTGCTGCGCCTGCTGATGGTGATGGTTTACGATGCCATCGTGGTTGTGGCCATACTCATGGTTGCCGGCGCCATAGCGCTGGAGTTGCCTTTCAAGCACCAGACAGCCGGCAAAGACCCCGCCTACACCTTGTATCTGCTGCTCGCCTGGTTTCTCTACCTGGCGTGGTGCTGGCGCCATGGTGGCATGACCCTGGGCATGCGCGCATGGCGGGTCCGGTTACTCAACTGCCGGGCAGGAAGTTCGAACCCGGTTCCCGGGTGGGGACAATGCGGCTTGCGCTTCCTGGGCGCCTGGCTTTCCGCTGCCCCGGCCGGGCTCGGCTACCTGTGGATGCTGATTGACCGGGAAAAGCGCAGCTGGCACGACCGCCTCAGCCAGACTCATCTGGTGCACTGCGGGAAAACCGCCAGGCTGCCGCCTTCATATCGTGCGCCTGAGGAAGTAGATCGCGGCCAGGCCGAGTAACAAAGGCGGAAGGCTGTGGCTGAAGGCCGCCGGCAGGTGGTAGACGTCGCCAAAATTCTGCGCCATGCGCGTCACAATCATGAACACGCCACCCAGCACCATGCCCAGAAACATGCGCACACCCATGTTCTGGCTGCGGGCCTGGCCAAACACGAACGGCATTCCTGCCAGCACCAGCGCAATCACCCCAAACGGAAACACCAGCTTCTCCCACAACGCCGACTGGTAGACGGAGTCATCCAGGCCGTTGGTCTTGAGATAGTGCAGGTAATCCATCAGGGACCTTACTGACAGCCGCTTTGGCCGGGTTACAACTGAATCAAGCAGTTCGGGACGCACTTCGGTCGACCAGGGAAGGCTTGCATATTGCTTGCCCACGGCTCCCGTATCGTCAAATGCCACTTCAAACACCTGCTCAAGTTGCCAGGCTCCCGTCTGGTGCGCGGCGCTTTCGGCCCGGGTGATTTTGTAAAGGTTTTCATCCCGGGAAAAGTGATAAATGACGATATCCTTGAATTCCAGTGACTGCTGTCCACGGTCCGCTGACAATATCGGCGCCTGGATATTCACGATGTCATTGCCATCGCGCATCCAGACACCCGTGGTTCCGCCGATGATGGCCTGGCCCACCATCTCACTAAGGCGAAATGCCCGGGCCTGCTGTTCCGCCGATGGCGCCAGCCACTCACCCATCAACATCACCGGCGCCGTGAGTAACAGCGTGCCTCCCAATGCCGCGGATGCGAGCCGCAACCGTGACACACCCGAGGTACGGAAGGCCACCAGCTCGTTGGTTGCCGCCAGCCCACCTACGCCGATCAGGGTGCCCAACAGGGCCGAAACCGGAAATATCTGGTAAGCCATGCGCGGCATGGTCAGGAGCGCCACCCAGACAGCGTCCAGGCTGGTGTAGTCAGCCTGCGTGGAGCGCAATTCACTCAACAGCGTGAACAGGACAAACAGCAGTGTCAGCCCTACCCACACCGCCAGGGTGCCTGTGATGGCTGCCCGGCCGATATAGCGATCCACCAGCATCACCATACTCAGCCGCTCCCCACTTTGCGGCCCTGGCGGTGCAGCCATACCAGGGCAATCACGCCAAATACCGCGTGCACCCACCACATTCCCGGCAGCAGCGGCAACACGCCATCAGCCACCCAGGTGCGGTTCATGTACAGCAGGTTGGCATACACCACGTAAAGCAATATGCCCAGCACTACGCGGCCTCCGCGGCCTTCACGCGGACGCGAATGCGACAGCGGTATGGCCAGCAGCGCCAGAATGATGATGGCCATGGCCGGCGACAGGCGCCACTGCAATTCAGTGCGTTCAACCCGGTTGCCCGAGTTCAGCAGCTCCTCGCTGGACAGGGCCTCGATATCCGGCGCGCTGTTCCTGCGTTCAGGCTCGGGCACGCGCAGGTCATTGCGCGAAAACCGGATGATGCCGAAGTCGAGGGTTTCAGCGCCGCCCTCCGTGATCTGGCCATTCTCCAGGGTCAGGAAGCGCTCACCGGTTTGCACGTTCAGCCAGTAATAGCCTTTCTCGGCCACCCAGATTTGCTCGCGCTCATTGTTTTTCTGCCGGATGAATACATTCCTGAGCGTCTGGCCGTCTTTTTCCACCGCTTCCACGTAAAGCACCAGGTTGCCGTCCCGCAGGACGTGGAACTGGCCGGTTTGCAACCCCCACTCCGATGCAGTGCGAAACGCTTCCTCCAGCCGCTCCTGGGCGGTTTGCGCGGCCATGGGCGCTATGATCAGCCCGATGGCCAGCAGCAAGACGGCCACCGGCAGCACAAGGTTGAACAGGGGCCGCAGCATCAGGGTCCAGTTGAAGCCACTGGCCCGCATCACCGCCATCTCCTGGTCCCGGTACAGCCTGCCCAGGCCCCAGATCACGGCGATGAAGACCGCCAGCGGCAGGATGGTGGCCAGCACGTCCGGAATTTTCAGCGCCACCAGCTCTCCCAACAAACCGGGAGGCAGCCGTCCGCCGGCAATGTCGTTGAGCATTTCGCCCAGTGTCACGCCAAACATCACCAGGAGCAGCACCAGCGTGACTGCCACAAAGGTCAGCGACCATTCGCGCAGGATGTATTTTTGCAGGATGTTCAGGACAATCTCGAAAATCTAAACCGGTAATTTCCAGGCCGTCAAACAGGGTCTGGCTCAAGCCTCGAAGTTTAGCAGCAATCCACCGCCTGACGTTGCCGGCCGGAAACCGGCGTGGCAAATTCCAGTACAATGCCGCGCTACTGTGATTGCCTGGCGGGTAACCGGGCCACTGAAACCATTGCGAAGGAAACACCAGTCCATGCTTCTTAATCTGACTGAAACTCCGGCTCACCAGAGCAAAGCCGCATGCATCGTCATCGGCGCGTGCGCCGATGGTCCGCTCGGCCCCAGCGCCCGGGCGATCGACAAGGCCAGCGATGGCGCCCTCCAGGCTTTGCTGGACAGCGGCGACATCGCCACCGCGAAAGGCAAAACCACGCTGCTGCATCATTTCAAGGGGATCAGTTCGCCCCGCCTGTTGGTAGTGGGTTTTGGCGACAGCGCCAAGCTGGATGAGCCAGGTTACGACCAGGCCTGCTTCAAGGCCGGGCGCCTGTTGCGCGACCATCCACTGGAAGACTGCCTGGTGTGCCTGCACGAGATCAAGGTGGGGCGGAAATCCGTCGGCTGGCGCGTTCGCCAGGCCGCGCTGGCCTTCACGCGGGCCAATTACCGATACACGGCCACCAAGAAGCCTGCCGACAAGGCGGCCAAACCCCTGGCCAGGGCCAGTTTCCTGGGGAAACCGGCGCTCAAGCCCGCGCTGGACCAGGCTTCAGGCCTGGCCAAAGGTTATGAACTGGCGCGGCACCTGAGCGACCTGCCGCCCAATATCTGCACTCCGGATTTCATGGCGGCGGAAGCCGGCAAGCTGGCGGATGGCGGGAAAAGGGTCGAAATCGAAATCCTTGAACGCGCCCAGATGAAGGAATTGGGCATGGGCGCCCTGCTGGGCGTGGCCAGCGGCAGCAGCACCGACCCCAAACTGATCATTCTGAAGTACAGGGGCAGCAAGGCCAGTGACAAGCCCGTGGTGCTGGTGGGCAAGGGCATCACCTTTGATTCCGGCGGCCTGTCGCTGAAATCACCGGACAACATGACGGAAATGAAGTACGACATGTGCGGGGCCGCCAGCGTGCTCGGCGCATTCCAGGCCTGTGTCGCCCTGAAGCTGAAACTCAATGTGGTGTGCATCGTCGCCGCCGTGGAAAACATGCCGGGAGGCAATGCCTACCGCCCGGGCGATGTGGTCACCAGCATGTCGGGCAAGACCATTGAAGTGCTCAACACCGATGCCGAGGGGCGCCTGGTGCTGTGCGATGCGCTGACCTACAGTGAACGGTTCGAGCCGCGGTGCATCATCGATGTGGCAACCCTGACCGGCGCCTGCGTGATTGCCCTTGGTCATCCGGCCAGCGGCCTGTTGAGCAATGACGACAGGCTGGCCAGCCAGTTGCTGCAATGCGGCGACGAGGTGGTGGACCGGGCCTGGCGCCTGCCACTGTGGAACGACTACCAGAGCCAGATCGACAGCGAATTCGCCGACATCAAGAATGTCGGCGGCATGTCGGCCGGCACCATCACGGCTGCCTGCTTCCTGTCGCGCTTTACCGAAAAGCAGAGCTGGGCACACCTGGACGTGGCAGGAACCGCCTGGAAATGGAAGGGTAATGAGGGCGCCACCGGCCGTCCCACCGGCCTTTTGACGCAATTTCTGATCCACCAGTCCGGTATCAAGGCAGTCTGAACCGTGGCCAGCAATGCCTGCCAGGTGGATTTCTACGTGCTGGAAGATCCGCGCAAATCCGTGCAGCAACTGGCTTGCCAGCTGGCCATGATGGCCTGGGAGCAGGGCCTGCGATCATTGGTAGTTGTGCCGGATACCGGCCAGGCATTACAACTGGACGAACTGATGTGGTCATACCCCCAGGGGCGCTTCCTGCCCCACCAGCCCGAATGCGGCGACGCAAGCACTCCGGTCAGCATTGGCACACTGGCTGATCTCGACCGCACCCGGGCCGAAGTGATCATCAACCTGGATCTCTCTGCTGTACCCGGGCCGGAGCGATTCCACCGGTTGCTGGAACTGGTTCCTGCACGCGAGGCCGAGCGGCAGGCCTCGCGCAGCAAGTTCCGCGCCTACCGCGAACTGGGACTGAATCCACAAAGTCATTCAATGGGCCAGTCAGCAGGGCAGTCAACGGGCCAGCAAATGGGCCAGTAAACGGGCCATTAAAAGACCCGGGCAATGAGCCATAATACCCGCGACAACTGAATACCCTTAACCGGCCCCCTTTAAACGACGGCCAAGAACACCACCAGCAAGGACCCCATGGACAAGAGTTACGATCCCGCCGCCATTGAACAGCGCTGTTATCAACAATGGGAAGACAACGGCTATTTCCGCCCCGCCGGAACAGGCGAAAGTTACTGCATCATGCTGCCGCCGCCGAACGTCACGGGCAGCCTGCACATGGGCCACGCCTTCCAGGACACCATCATGGATTGCCTGACGCGCTGGCAGCGCATGCAGGGCAGGAACACGCTGTGGCAGCCCGGCACCGACCATGCCGGCATCGCCACCCAGATGGTGGTCGAGCGGCAATTGCTGGCCAAGGGCAGTTCCCGGCATGAACTCGGCCGCGACGGATTCGTGGACGCGGTGTGGGAATGGAAGGAGCAGTCGGGAGACACCATCAGCCGCCAGATGCGGCGCCTCGGCGCTTCAGTGGACTGGGAAGCGCACCGCTTCACCATGGATGAAGAACTGTCGCACGCGGTCCGCAAGGTGTTCGTGTCGCTTTATTCCGAAGGCCTGATCTACCGCGGCCAGCGCCTGGTCAACTGGGACCCGGTGCTGAACACCGCATTGTCCGACCTCGAAGTGTTGTCCGAGGAAGAAAATGGCAAGCTCTGGCACATCGCCTATCCGCGCGCCGATGGCCGCGGCCAGGTGGTGGTTGCCACCACGCGTCCCGAAACCATGCTGGGTGACACCGCGGTTGCGGTCAACCCGGGCGATGAACGTTATTCGGACCTGATCGGCCTGGAACTGGAGCTGCCGCTGGCGGGCCGGCGCATTCCCATCATTGCGGACGATTACGTGGACCCGAAATTCGGTTCCGGTTGCGTAAAGATCACGCCGGCGCACGATTTCAATGACTACGAAATCGGCAAACGGCATGACCTGCCGATGATCAACATCCTGAATCCCGACGCCACCCTGAACGACAATGCGCCGGAGGCCTACCGGGGACTGGACCGTGTCGAGGCCCGCGAACGCGTGGTGGCGGACCTGGAAGCCGCCGGCCTTCTGGAGCGGGTGGAAAACCACAAGCTGATGATTCCGCGCGGCGACCGCTCGCATGCCGTGGTCGAGCCTTACCTGACGGACCAGTGGTACGTGAAAATCGCCCCGCTGGCCAGGCCGGCCATCGAGGCCGTGGAAGACGGCCGCATCCGGTTCGTGCCGGCCAACTGGTCGCGCACCTATTTCGACTGGATGCACCGCATCGAGGACTGGTGCATCAGCCGGCAACTGTGGTGGGGCCATCGCATTCCCGCCTGGTATGACCCGGATGGCAATATTCACGTAGGCCTGGACGAAGCCGATGCCCGCGCGCGCTCCGGGCTGGACGAAACTGTAGCATTGCGCCAGGACGAAGATGTGCTGGATACCTGGTTCTCTTCGGCGTTGTGGCCGTTCTCGACCCTGGGCTGGCCGGAGTCCACGCAGCGCCTGCAGCAGTTCTACCCGGGCAGTGTGCTGGTCACCGGTTTTGACATCATCTTTTTCTGGGTGGCCCGCATGATCATGATGGGCATGAAGTTCATGGACGATGTGCCGTTCCGCACCGTCTATATCCATGGCCTGATCCGCGATGGCCAGGGGCAAAAAATGTCCAAGTCCAAGGGCAATGTGCTGGACCCGCTGGACCTGATCGACGGCATCGACCTCGAATCCCTGGTCAGCAAGCGCACCACCGGGCTGATGCAGCCGCAGATGGCGCCGGCCATTGAAAAAGCCACGCGCAAGGAATTCCCCGAGGGAATCCCGGCTTACGGCACCGATGCACTGCGTTTCACCTTTGCCTCGCTGGCCACCACCGGCCGGGATATCCGCTTTGAACTGGGCCGCATCGAAGGCAACCGCAATTTCTGCAACAAACTGTGGAACGCGGCGCGCTTCGTGCTGATGCAAACTGAAGGCCAGCCCGTCAGCGCCGCCGCGGAACCCGGCCCGGTAGACCGCTGGATCCTGTCGCGGCTGGACCGCATGGCGGCCGAAGTGCATGGCCACCTGACGGATTTCCGCCTCGACCTGGCGGCCCAGGCGCTGTATGAATTCGTCTGGAACGAGTACTGCGACTGGTATCTCGAATTCACCAAGCCCACCCTGCAGGGCGATGATGAGCCCGCCAAGGCCATAACCCGCCATACCCTGTTGAGCGTGCTGGAATCTACCCTGCGCTGCCTGCACCCGCTGATGCCTTTCATCACTGAAGAGATCTGGCAGCGCGTGCGCCCGGCGCTGGGCATCGAGGGCGAGACCATCATGCTGCAGCCCTGGCCGCACGCCGGTGACGGCGGCAACCGCATCGATGATGCCATTGAACAGGACATCAACTGGCTGAAGGATGCCATCCAGGGCGTCCGGCGCATCCGTTCGGAGCTGAATATTTCTCCGGGCAAGCCGCTCGATATCTGGTTGCAGGGCGGCACCGACAGCGATCGCGAGCGGCTGAGGAATTACCAGGCCGTGTTCAACCCGCTGGCCCGGGCCCAGAACTGCCAGTGGGTGGATGAAGACACAGACACCAGCCAGTGTGCGGTTGCTCTGCTGGGCGAACTGAAAATCCTGGTGCCGCTGGCGGGCCTGATCGATATCAATGCCGAACTCTCCCGCCTGCGCAAGCAGCTGGAATCCGAAAGCAGGCACGTGCAGACCTGCCAGGCCAAGCTGGCCAACAAGCGGTTTGTGGAAAATGCCCCGGCCGAGGTCGTCGAACAGGAACGGCAGCGCCTGCAGGAACACGAGTCGCTGCTGGCCAGCCTGAAAGAACAGCTGGAAAAACTGGAGGCCATGCAGTAGGCGGGGCTTGCGCGAAAAAGCGGGAATATCAGAACGGCAAATTGTCGGTCCAGTCCTTGCTGCGCGGCCCGAACGGGCCCGGCAGGTCGCATTTCATGATCAAGGCGTTTTCACGGCCGTTGGCGGCGCGGTAATAAGCGGGCCGCTCGCCCACCACCCTGAAACCGTGTTTGCGATACAGCGAGATGCCGGGTCTGTTGCTGGGCCGCACCTCCAGGAACATGGAATCCACGCCCATCTGCTGCGCCCATTGAATGGCATGCTTGAGCAGCGAATGCCCCAACCCGCGGCCCTGCCATTCCGGTGCGACACAGAGATTGAGAAGGTGTGCTTCGTCCGCCGCATGGGTGAGCATGGAGTAACCCACCAGCTGCCCATCCTCCACCAGCACGTTGCCCGAATAACCGATGCGCAGGCAATCCTGGAAAATGGCCAGCGTCCAGGGAAACGGATAGGCAGCCTCTTCTATTTCCATCACCCGCGGCAGGTCGGCGTAGGCCATGGGCCTTACCCGGGCCCGCAAATCCAATGGCGCGGTGCTCATACTGCAACCTCAACTACAGGCATGTCAGCAGGCTCAGGCAAAACGCCGGCTCCAGCCATGAGTGGCCAGTTGCAGCCACAGGCTGCGTTTGTGGCCCGCGCTGTTTGCCAGTTCCGGCAAGTCCGGCGCGCGGATGATCCGGGCGCTGGCGACCACCTCGTCGCGGCTTCCGCTTTCCGCAGCGCTGGCGCCGAATATCAGCACCCGGGTGAACAGGCGATCACGAATGGCGGTCTCGAGGTCCATTCCGGGTGGCTCAAGGCCGGAACCTGCTCCAGACGGCGCCCGCCACCCCCATACCGGGGGTTCTTCCAGGCAGCGGGCAATATCGCTGGCCAGCCTGGACGCGGTATCCGCCTGCTGCTGACACAACAGCAGGGTTTGCCCGGTGCCGGGACCGATCACATACAGTCCGCTGCTGTGCACGACAGGATCGGGTTCAGCCACAGGATGGTCCGCAGGCTGTGCACTCATGAGAGCAGCCCGCGAACGGCTGACCAGGGCATCGATGCCCATGGCATCGAGGTATTGCAGACGCCGCGCTTCGCTGATCAAGCCTGGCGATCCCGTTGGTCGCCAGCCTCACCCGCGCTGCTGCCTGCATCGCGAACCGGTTCGCCACCCGATTCGCCCGGCATGGCGCGCCGCTGCACGCGGCGGCTGCGATGCTGCTGGCGTCTTACGATGGTCATGATCAGGCCGGTAATTACATAAACCAGGCCGATGATCATCAGCACGGTGGGCGGATCGATGGCCAGCAGCACGAAAATCAATACCAGCAGCAGCAACATGTACAGGGGTATGCGGTCGCCCATGGGCCAGGATTTGCCGCTGAAATAGCGCACGCGGGAAAACATCAGCAAACCCAGCGCGATGGTCTCGAACCAGATCAGCCAACGCACGATTTCGTTGTCGCCCGGCACGCCGCGGGCGACGAAAAACCAGATGGTGGCCACCAGCGTACCCGCGGCCGCGGGTGAGGCCAGGCCCTGGAAATAGCCTTTGTCGGCAACGGCCACCTGGGTATTGAACCGGGCCAGCCGCAATGCCGCGCAGGCCGCGAACAGGAAGGCCGCCAGCCAACCCAGTTTGCCGGCCAGCGGGCCCATGTCGCGCATGCTGGCCAAGGACCAGTTGAATGCCAGCAGGGCCGGCGCCAGGCCGAATGAAATCAGGTCGGAAAGGCTGTCGTACTGCACGCCGAAGTCGGACTGGGTATTGGTCAGGCGGGCGACACGTCCATCAAGGCCATCCAGGAATCCCGCCACGATAACGGCCACCACGGCAGCGGAGTAATGGCCGTTGATGCCGCTGATGATGGAATAAAAGCCGGCGAACATCGCGCCCGTGGTCAGGGCATTGGGCAGCAGAAATACACCCCTGCGCGGTTTTTTCCCGTCCTGTTCCATGCACCAGCCTCAGCCACCAATAGCGCAGCCATCATAACATTTTTGCCCCGCCTGTCCGCTCAGCCGGCGCTGCCGCCCATGCGCACGAGGTTGGCCGCGGGCTGGCTGCGGGTTTGGCTGCGATGTGCTATAAGAAACACTCAGATCCCGGCAAGGAAGGCAGGAATGAACAGGAACGGTTTGACATTCTGGATGGCGATTGCGGGCTTCATGCTGCCGCTCACCGCCAGCGCGCAGAAAGACAGCATTTACAGCTGGACGGACGAAAACGGCGTCAGGCATTACAGCGACACGGCACCGGCGGAAGCCAGGTCTGAAGTGGAGCAGATTCCACTACCCCACTCAACGGTGCCGGCAGGCGCCGGTGAGGAAACCCTGAACAACGAAGTGATGCCTGAAGTGGCGGCTGCGCCTGGTGCGTCGGAACCCTCCGCCGGCACCGGCCAGGAGCTTTCCTACGCCGACCAGCAGCGCCAGGCGATGGAAGAAAAACGCCAGGCCCGCAGGGAACAGCAGGCCGAGCGTGAACGCATCTGCCTGCAGGCCAGGGACCAACTGGCCCGCATAGAACCCAGCAGGCGGGTGTTTTACACCGATGAAGCCGGCAACACCACGCGCCTGGATGATGAACAGCGGGTGCAAATGGTGGAGGACAACAGAAAACTGGTGGACGAATACTGCGACTGAGGCGACCGGCACAGCCCGGTCCCGGCTGCGCGGTGGAGGCAATTTCAGCGGGTGCTACCCGATCGCCGGGCAGCCCGTTACAATGCGCCCTTTCCATTACAAGCCCTCATTCATGAAAGCCAGCAAATTCCATCTCGTCACCACGCGTGAAACCCCCGCCGATGCGGAAATTGCCAGCCACCAGCTGATGCTGCGGGCCGGCATGATCCGCAAGCTCACTGCCGGCATCTACACCTGGACACCGCTGGGCTGGCGCGTTTTACGCAAGGTCGAAAACATCGTGCGCGAGGAGATGGATCGCGCCGGCTACCTGGAACTGCTGATGCCGGCAGTGCAGCCGGCCGAACTCTGGCGTGAAACCGGCCGTTGGGACGACTTCGGCGGGCAGTTGTTGAAACTCACCGACCGGGCCGGGCGCGAATATGTCTTTGGCCCCACCCACGAGGAAGTGATCACCGACCTGGCCCGCAACGAACTGCGCAGCTACAAACAGCTGCCGTTGACGTTTTACCAGATCCAGACCAAGTTCCGTGACGAGATCCGGCCGCGCTTCGGCGTGATGAGGGCGCGCGAGTTCCTGATGAAGGACGCCTACTCATTCCACATCGATGCGGCCAGCCTGGAAGCCACCTACTGGGAAATGTATGAAGTCTATTCGCGCATTTTCACCCGCGCCGGGCTGACCTTCCGCGCGGTACGGGCGGATTCGGGCGCCATCGGCGGCAATGCCTCGCACGAGTTCCATGTGCTGGCGGATTCGGGCGAAGACGTGATCGCTTTTTCCAGCGGGTCGGACTTCGCGGCCAATATCGAACTGGCAGAAGCGGCGAGGCCGCAGCAGCCGCGGCCCGCACCCGGCGCGGAGATGCGCCTGGTGGAAACGCCCGCGGCCCGCACCATTGAAGACCTGGCGGAACAATTCAGCGTGCCCGCCGTGCAGTCGGTGAAAACCCTGGTGGTCCAGGCGGCGGAAGGGCAGGAACACGGTTTCGTGGCGCTGCTGGTGCGCGGCGATCACACGCTGAATGAACTCAAGGCAGCCAGGCTGGATGCAGTGGCCTCGCCCCTGCGCTTTGCCACCGAGGAAGAAATCAGGGCGGTCATGGGTGCCGGGCCCGGATCCCTGGGGCCGGTCAACTGCCCGATTCCCTGCATTGCCGACCACAGCGTGGCCGCGCTGGCGGATTTCACCGCCGGAATCACGCCCACCGAAGAGGAGATCAAGAAGTATTACGACGACCACGCCCCCCGGTTGAAGACGGAGGAAAAGCGGGTGGTCTCATGGGTCCGCATCGGCCTTGATGAAGAGGAGCAGAAACTTTCGGGCCGCGAACGGGTGGCGGCGCTCCAGAAACATTCGGACAAGGCAACCGCCTTCGGGCAGGCG